>CAMPHL010000008.1 GCA_946885905.1 uncultured Pseudomonadota bacterium
GCCTAGCGGCTATACACCTGCGACGCGGGAAAGAAGTACGCGATCTCGACGGCTGCCGTCTCGGGGGCATCGCTGCCGTGCACCGCGTTGGCGTCGATCGACTGCGCGAAGTCGGCGCGGATCGTTCCCTTGTCGGCTTTTCCGGGATCCGTCGCGCCCATCAGGTCGCGGTTCTTCTGGATCGCGTTCTCGCCCTCGAGCACCTGGATCATCACCGGCCCCGAGATCATGAATTCCACCAGGTCGTTGAAGAAGGGGCGCCCCTTGTGCACCGCGTAGAAACCCTCGGCCTCCCGGCGCGACAAATGCGTCATCCGCGACGCGACGATCCTGAGCCCCGCGGCCTCGAACCGGGAGTAGATCTGGCCAATCACGTTCTTGGCCACGGCGTCGGGTTTTACGATCGAAAGGGTGCGCTGTACCGCCATCTAGTCTGCCTCGCCTCGAGTGAAATTTGATCAATCCGGAAGGGGATCGGAAGATGCTAAATCAATGAAAACCTTAGCTTTTCATTCTAGCACAGCGGCTCTTTCCCCGCCACCGTCCAGCTCGGGGCGAGCCCTTCCTCGCCCTCCTTGCACGCGTAGTCCGAGGCGATTCCCACGCCCGGCACCCAGACCAGCCTGTCTCCATGGAACAACAGCGGCAGGTTGTCCCGCTGCCACATCGGCAGCTCTCGTTCCTGCAGCAGGTTCTTGAGCGTGCGCGTGGGCCGCTCCGGCCCCAGCCGGATGGTTTCGCCACCGCTGCGAGCGCGGAAACACCATTCGCCCGAAGCGACCTGCGCACGGATTCCCTCGCCCTTGGCCGGATCGAAGTGGACCGCCCCGCGCTCGGCTCCGAGGTCGATGTCGCGCTCCTGCCGCCATGGCACCTGCCAAGACTGCACATGCGCCTGTGCGCTCCTGGCGGCCGGAGGGAGCCCGCGCTCGACCAGCGCCTCGCCCTTGTGCCGCACGAGGGCGATCCCCGCATGTTCGACGCGTACGCGCGCATCGTCCCGCGATTCCCATAGCTGGCGCACCATCTCGGCGAGGCGCCCTTCGGACGGCATGGCCACTGCGTTGCGAGCGAGCCACGCGCGCAGCGCGTTCGCGCGCCGCTCGCCGGTCAACTCTTCCCGGAGCGGCAGCGGCATCCCGGGGCGCGCCGGTACACCGTCGAACGCCGCCAGTGCATCGAGCAGCTCGCCCGCGGATGCGGCGTGGCGCGCGAAGCGCGCGAGGGATTCCTGCCAGCCGGGGAAGCGCGCGTCGAGGAGCGGCGCCACCTCGAGCCGCAGGAAGTTGCGGTCGTAGAGCGTCTTCGCGTTGGACTCGTCCTCGATCCAGCGCATGCCCTGGGATTGCGCGAAGGCCTGCAGCGTCGCCCGCGAATGCGTAAGCAGCGGCCTGAAGAGCTGCTTGCCGCCGACCAGGGGACGCAGCTCCGGCATCGCCGCCATGCCCTTCAACCCGGTGCCGCGCAGGAGCTGGAAGAGCACCGTCTCGGCCTGGTCGTCGAGGTGATGGCCCAGCGCGATGAATGGCTCGGGGCGCGCCGCGTAAACCGCGTAGCGCGCCATGCGTGCGGCGGCTTCCACCCCACCGGTCGCATCCGTGTCCACGCGGACGTGCTCGACCGCGAGCGGCACGCCGTGGTTGGCGCAGAACCGCTCGCAGAACCTGACCCAGTCGTCGGCGTTGGGTGATAGGCCGTGGTGCACGTGCAAGGCGCTCACCCTGCGACCCGGCGCCTGCGCGTGCTCCGAGAAGAGGCGCAGCAGCACCGCCGAATCGAGGCCGCCGGAGAAGCCCACGCAAACGGGCGCTCCCGCGGGCAATGTCGCGAGGCGCGCGTTGAAGTCGGCGATGAGCGACCCGGATTCGGTCATGCTCTCCTCTGAGGATCGGACCGGGGCCCCGAAGGCAAGCAGCCGGGGCCCGTCGCCTACCCCGCGATTTCCTTGAACTTGCCGAAGTTCACCCAGCGTTCCTGCCGCCGCTCCATGAGCTGCTCGGCCGAGAGGTCCTGCAGGCTACGCAGGCTTTCCTGGATCGCCTTCCTGAGCGCCTTGGCCGCCTCGGCCGGATCGCGATGCGCGCCGCCCAGCGGCTCGTTCACCACCTTGTCGACCAGGCCCAGCGCCTTGAGCCTCGCGGAGGTGATGCCGAGGCTTTCCGCGGCGTCGACGGCGTTGTCCGCGCTCTTCCAGAGGATGGCGGCGCAACCCTCGGGAGAGATTACCGAGTAGGTTGCGTACTGCAGCATGAGGGTCACGTCCGCCACCGCGATCGCGAGCGCGCCGCCCGAGCCACCTTCCCCGATAACCGAAGTGACGATCGGCACGCGCAGGCCCGCCATCACGTACAGGTTGCGGCCGATCGCCTCGGACTGCCCGCGCTCCTCGGCGCCGATGCCCGGATAGGCCCCCGGAGTATCCACGAAGGTGAGGATCGGCGCGCCGAACTTCTCCGCGAGCTTCATCAGCCTCAACGCCTTGCGGTAGCCCTCGGGTCGCGGCATGCCGAAGTTGCGGAAGATCTTCTCGTTGGTGTCGCGGCCCTTCTGGTGCCCCATCACCATCACGGTCTGGCCGTTGAAGCGCGCGAGGCCGCCCACGATCGCCTGGTCGTCGGCGAAAGCCCGATCGCCGTGCATCTCCTCGAAGTCGGTGCAGATGGCGTTCACGTAGTCGAGCGTGTACGGCCTCTGCGGATGGCGCGCGACCTTGGAGATCTGCCAGGCCGAGAGCTTGGCGTAGATGTCCTTGGTGAGCTCGCGGCTCTTCTTCGACAGGCGCTCGATCTCCTGCGAGATGTCGACGGCGCTGTCGTCCTGGACGAAGCGCAACTCCTCGATTTTCTGCTCGAGCTCCGCGATGGGCTGCTCGAAATCCAGGAAGCTGGTTTTCACGGCGTCGGAAGGCGGGGGGATCCGGTGATTTTAGCAGCTACAATCTCCGCCTCATGCGTAACAGCCTCCCTTAGGGCGTGACGGCGCAAGACGCACAACAGCGACTCGCCGAGCTGCTCTCCCGCACTGCGCTGGGGGACCGGGCCGCATTCGCCGAGCTCTACGGCGCGACGCGCGCGAAACTGTTTGCCGTGTCGCTGCGTATAGTGCGTGAGAGGGCACTGGCGGAGGAAGCGTTGCAGGACAGCTACGTGAGCATCTGGCACCACGCGTCGGACTACGCGCGCCTGAAAGGCGCGCCCACGACCTGGATGGCGGCGATCGTGCGCAACCGCAGCCTGGACCTCGTGCGACGCGCCCGCGAACTGCCCGATATCGACGACGCCCTCGCCGCCCAGCTCGTGGACGAGTCGGCCCATCCCGCGCAGGACGCGCAAGCCCATGCCGAGGCCCACGCGCTCGAGCGTTGCCTGCAGGAGCTGGACGCGGAGCAGCGCCAGTCCATCGCGCTCGCCTTCTTCCACGGGCTCACCCATTCCGAGCTCGCCGCCCACCTCCATCGCCCGCTCGGCACGGTCAAGACGCACGTGCGCCGGGGATTGCTCAAGCTGCGCGACTGTCTCATGCGTGCGGGACAACGCTAGCCTCCATGCGCAGACTGAACCCCGACCTCGCCCACCGCCTCGCCGCCGAATACGCCCTTGGAACGTTGCGCGGCCGTGCCCGCGCCAGGTTCGAGGCCATGGCCCGCGTCGATGGCGAGCTCGACGCGATCCGGCGCCAGTGGGAAGCCGCGTTCGCCCCCTTCGCGGACCGGGTGCCCGCCGTGGAACCGCCCGCCCGCGTATGGGCGCGGATCCAGGAGCGCATCGGCGATCACTCCGCGCGCGGCGCGTGGTCGAGCCTTTCCTTCTGGCGCAGCTTCGGCCTCGTGGCCGGCGGGGTCGCGACGGTGCTCCTGGCGGCTTTCCTCTACCTCCAGGCTGCCCCGCAGCCCACCGAGCCCGTGATGCTCGCGGTACTGAGCTCGCCCGCGCCCGCGAACGAGGCGCGCATGGTGATCTCCTTCCACGCCCCCGACACGGTGCACGTGAAGAACTACCGCCCGTGGCCCAGCGTCGAGAAGGAAGGCAAGGGCCTCGAGCTCTGGGTGCTCACGAAGGATGGAGTGCCGCACTCCCTCGGGATGATCCCGAACGTGACGGGCGAGATGGAGCTCAAGGTCCGCATCGACGACCCGCGGCTGCGGGAGGCCAACACGCTGGCGCTCAGTTCCGAGCCCAGGGAGGGCTCGCCCACGAAGCGGCCTACGGGGCGCGTGCTTTGCTCCGGCTCGGTGGCGAGCGGCCGCAAGGTCTAGCGGCGCAGGGCGGCCTCGAGCCGCGCGCAGAGTTCCGCGACACCTTCGGCCAGGCGCAGCGTCGGGCGCTGGAGCTTGTCGGCATCCACGAACACGAAGCGATCCTCGCTCACGGCACGCAGCGAACCGCGCTCACGCCAGGCGGCCCTGAAGTCCCCCTCGCGGCCCGGGGCAGGGGTGCCCACGATCGCATCTGGGTCGCGCTTGTAAACCTCCTCCCAGGAGACCACGGGAGCGACGGCCTCGAGGTCGGCGAAGACGTTCTCGCCGCCGCACACGTCGAGCGCCTCGTTGATCCAGTGCTTGCCGCCGATCGTCGTGAGGGGCTTGTGCCACACCTCGACGAAAATGCGCACTCGCGGCTTGCCCGATCGGGCCGCGCGTGCCGCCCGCAGGCGCTCGCGATAGTTGCGGGCCGCGGGCGCCGCATCGGTGCCGGCCAGGAGCGCGACCGTCTCGGCGAGGCGCGGCGGATCCTCGAGCCGCCGGGCACGCGCGACGAACACGGGGATGCCGAGGCGTTCGATGCGTTCCACGTCGTTGGGACGGATGCTGTCGTGCCAGGCGAGGACGAGGTCCGGGCGCAGCGCCGCGAGCGGCTCGACCTCGCGCCCGAGGGCGCTCGCCACCTGCGGCAGCGCCCTCGCCTCGGGCGGATAGTCGCTGTATGCGCTCGCGCCCACGAGCTTCGATCCCGCCCCGACCGAATACGCGAGCTCGGTGAGGAAAGGGGCCAGCGCGACGATGCGCTGCGCCGGCTGCTTCAGCTCGACCTTTCGGCCCAGGTCGTCGGTGACGGTGATTGCGAGCGCCGTGCCACAGGCGGCCCAAAGTCCGAGAACACGGATGAACACGGATAAAGCGCGGAAAACTGCGAATGAAACCGATCCGCGCTTCGTGCCTGCGTCGATCGGAGTCACGAATGACCTGCTGTATCCGCCTTTATCCGTGCCTTATCCGTGTTCATCCGTGTTCCAAGGGTTTTCGGTTACCGCAGCCCCCGCCGCTTCTCGTACGCCTCTCTCGTTATCGCGCAATCCTCGAGGAACCTTGGCAACTCCTCCAGCGTGAGCGCCTGGCCGGCATCCACGAGCGCTTTCTTGGGCTCGGGATGGACGTCGGTCAACACGAGGTTCGCGCCCGCGATGATCCCCTGGGCGGCCACGTGGAAGACATCGGGCAGGCCGTCGGGCGCCACGTCGTGCGTCCCGACGGAGTGCGACGGGTCGATGCACACCGGCATGCGGGTCAGGCGCTTCACCACCGGGACGTGCCCGAAATCGATCAGGTTGCGGTGCGGGTCGCCGAAGTTCGTCTTCATGCCGCGCAGGCAGAAGACGATGTCGCGGTTCCCGCTCGAGGCCACGTACTCGGCGGCCAGCAGCGATTCGTGCAGCGTGATGCCGAAGCCGCGCTTGAGCAGGATCGGGAAATCCCGCTGGCTGCCCACGGCCTTCAGCAGCTCGAAGTTCTGGGTATTGCGGGTGCCGATCTGCAGCATGGCGCCGCATGGATCGCCGGCCGCGCGCAGCGCCTCGCGGATCTCGTCCAGGTGCTCGTCGCGGGTGACCTCCATCGCGACGACACGGATGCCGTGCTTGCCGGCCAGCTCGAACACGTACGGCAGGCACTGTTTCCCGTAACCCTGGAAGGAATAGGGGCTGGTGCGCGGCTTGTAAGCCCCCATGCGGGCGCAAGCTTGCCCCGCTTCCTTGAGCGCCCGGAAGGTCTGGTCCACGTACTCGCGCGTGTCCACGGCATTGAGGCCCGCGACCACGTGGAAGCAGTCCTGGTCGAACCGGATGCCGCGGTACTCGAAGCGGATCGATTCGTCCTGGCCCTTGCGGCGGCCGAGGATGCGGAACTCGTCGACGGCTTTGGTCATTCGCTCTTCCCGAGGCGGCGCCTGCGCACCGCCTCGGCCAGCGTGGCGAGCACGCTTTCGGTGTCCTCCCACCCGATGCACGCATCCGTGATGGAGACGCCGCGGGACAGGGGCTGCCCCGCAACCAGGTCCTGGCGGCCTTCGTTCAGGTGGCTCTCGACCATCACGCCGAAGATCCGCTCCTCGCCCGCCGCGACCTGGTCGGCCACGTCGCGCGCGACTTCCACCTGGCGGCGGAACTGCTTCGAGGAGTTGGCATGCGAGAAGTCGATCATGAGGTGGGGAGCCAGCCCCGCGGCCGCGAGGTCCTTCGCCGCCGCCCCGACGCTCGCAGCGTCGTAGTTGGGCGCCTTGCCGCCGCGCAGGATCACGTGGCAGTCCTCATTGCCGAGCGTCTCGAAGATCGCCGCCTGGCCTGTCTTGGTCATCCCCATGAACGCGTGCGGCGCGGCTGCCGCGCGCAGCGCGTCGACGGCGACGCGAATCGAGCCGTCGGTGCCGTTCTTGAAACCCACCGGACACGAAAGGCCCGAGGCCAGCTGGCGGTGGCTCTGCGATTCGGTGGTGCGCGCGCCGATCGCGCCCCACGCGATGAGGTCGGCGGTGTACTGCGGCGAGAGCAGGTCGAGGAACTCGGTTCCGCAGGGCATGCCCAGCCGGTTGATTTGCAGCAGCAGCTTGCGCGCGAGCTTCAGTCCCGCGTTGATCGCGAAGCTCCCATCGAGGTGCGGATCGTTGATGAAACCCTTCCAGCCCACGGTGGTGCGCGGCTTCTCGAAATAGACGCGCATGACGACGAGGAGCTCGTGGCCGTGCTCGCCCGCAGCCGCATGCAGGCGCCGCGCGTATTCGAGCGCCGCGTCGTAGTCGTGGATCGAGCACGGGCCCGCGACCACGACCAGGCGGTCATCGGCGCCATGCAGCACGCGATGGATCGCGCCGCGGGCGGCCGACACGGTGGCGAGCGCCGCCGCATCGATGGGCAGCTCTTCCAGCAGGAGCTGCGGCGGGATGAGCGCCCGTATCGCCGAGATTCGCAGGTCGTCCGTGCGGCCGACCACCTTGACCTCACCCCGGGTGCCGCCGTCCTGCGGCGATGGCCCGGGGACCGATTTCTCGTTTCGCTTCATCACTCCTCCACCGCCACTTTCCTGCGCCGAACGCCTTCGGCGAGCGTCTCCAACAGCTTCTCGGTATCCCCCCAACCCAGGCAGGCGTCCGTGATGGACACACCGTAGGCGAGTGCCTTGCCGGGCACCAGGTCCTGGCGCCCCGCGTTGATGTGGCTCTCGATCATCACGCCCATGATGCGGCGCTCGCCCGCGGCGAGCTGCGCGGCGACGTCGGCGCCGACATCGACCTGCCGCTGGTACTGCTTCGAGGAGTTGGCGTGCGAGAAATCGATCATGACCTGCTGGCGCAACCCCGCCGCCGCGAGCTCCGCGCAGGCAGCCTCCACGCTCGCGCGGCCGTAATTGGGCGTCTTCCCGCCGCGCAGGATCACGTGGCAGTCCTCGTTGCCCGCGGTCTTGAACACCGCGACGTGCCCGGATTTCGTGACCGATATGAAATGGTGGCGCGAGGCGGCCGCCTTGATCGCGTCGACCGCGATCCGGATGTTCCCGTCGGTACCGTTCTTGAATCCCACCGGGCAGGACAGCCCCGAGGCGAGCTGCCGGTGGCTCTGCGACTCGGTGGTGCGCGCGCCGATCGCGCCCCAGGCGATCAGGTCCGCTAGGTACTGCGGCGAAATCAGGTCCAGGAACTCGGTGCCGCAGGGCACGCCCAGCTCGTTGATCTCGCGCAGGAGCTTGCGCGCCAGGCGCACGCCCTCGTTGATGTCGAAGGTCTCGTCGAGCCGCGGGTCGTTGATGAAGCCCTTCCAGCCGACCGTCGTGCGCGGCTTCTCGAAATAAACCCGCATCACGATGGCGAGGTCGTGCGACAGGCGCTCGGCGGCCGGCTTGAGCCTGCCGGCGTAGTCCACTGCGGCGGCGTAATCATGGATCGAGCACGGACCCACGACCACGAGCAGGCGCTCGTCCGCGCCGCGCAGGATGTCGTGCACCGCGCGGCGCGCCTGGAAGGTCGTCGACTCCGAGCGCTCGGTGGCGGGCAGCTCGCGCATGACCTGCATCGGGGCGAGGAGCTCGTCGCCTTGTTCGATCCTGACGTCGTCGGTGCGGTAGTGGGTCATGAAACGAAAACCGCCAGTCTTGGCTGGCGGTCTCGATTGGATTCTGTGTACCTGGTTCCCGTCTCAGATCCTCTCGACCGCCCGCGGCGTGGGATGGAAGAACCAGGAGATGTACGAACGGAGAACCATGGACCGGATGGTAGCATGAGGCCCGATGAAACGCCTCCTCACGCTCCTCTGCGCCTGTGGCGCGACCGCCGCGGCGGCATCGAGCGCACCGCCGGGCGACAAGCTCCCCGTCGAAGCGAACCTCGCGCCCAGGGCGATCCACGAGGCATGCGTGCGCCTCGAGGCGGGCCAGTCGCGACGCTGGCACTGGAAGTCGAACCAGCCCGTCGACTTCAACATCCACTACCACCGCGGCGATGAAGTCCTCTATCCCGTGAAGCGCGACGGCATGCGCGGCGACGGCGGCACCTTCACCGCCAGGACCGGCGAGGACTACTGCTGGATGTGGACGGCCAGGGCCGCGCCGACCCGCGTCGAGGGCCGCATCGAAAAATGACGCGCGGAACGGGTCAGGCCGCGACGAACCTGAGCGCCAGCCCGTTGTTGCAGTAGCGCTTGCCCGTGGGCTTCGGGCCGTCGTCGAACACGTGCCCCTGGTGGCCGCCGCAGCGGATGCAGTGGTACTCGGTGCGCGGATAGAGGATCTTGTAATCGGTCTTGGTACCGAGGTTGCCGGGGATGAAGTCGTAGAAGCTGGGCCACCCGGTGCCGCTCTCGTACTTGGTCTGCGACTCGAACAGCGGCAGCTCGCAGCCCGCGCACACGAACGTTCCCTTGCGCTTTTCCGCGTTGAGCGGGCTCGAGCCCGGACGCTCCGTGCCTTCCTCGCGCAACACGTGGAATTGCTCGGGCGTCAGGCGCTTCTTCCACTGCTCCTCGGAAAGCTGCCACTGCTTGTCGCGCGCGGGCGATGCCGATTGCGCGCCACGGTGCAGGGCGAAGATCGCGCCGAGGCCTGCGCCGATGCCGATGAAAGTGCGTCGTTTCATGTCCGTTGATACGAGGTGGTTGCGGATACGGATGTGTCGGGGCGAAGCGGCGTTCCTTGCAGCCTTCAGTTGGTCCCGCCGACCGTGAGGCCGTCGATGCGAATGGTCGGCTGCCCGACGCCCACCGGCACGCTCTGGCCTTCCTTGCCGCACATGCCGATGCCCGGATCGAGACACATGTCGTTGCCGACCATCGACACCCGCGTGAGCGCGTCCGGGCCATTGCCGATCAGCGTGGCCCCTTTCACGGGATACAGGACCCTGCCGTTCTCGACCCAATACGCCTCGGAAGCGGAGAACACGAACTTGCCGCTCGTGATGTCGACCTCGCCGCCGCCGAAATTGACGGCATAGAGGCCCCGGTCGAGCGAGGCCACGATCTCGCGCGGATCCTTGTCGCCGCCCAGCATGAAGGTATTGGTCATGCGCGGCATCGGGATGCTGGCGTAGGATTCGCGCCTTCCGTTGCCGGTCGGCGCCACCTTCATGAGGCGCGCATTCATGCGGTCCTGCAGGTAGCCGCGCAGGATCCCATCCTCGATGAGCACGTTTCGCGTCGTGGGATTGCCCTCGTCGTCGATGGACAGCGAGCCGCGGCGGTCGGGAAGGGTGCCGTCGTCGACCACCGTCACGCCGGGAGCGGCGACCCGCTCCCCGACCCGGCCGCTGAAAGCGGACGTTGCCTTGCGGTTGAAGTCGCCCTCGAGCCCGTGCCCGATCGCCTCGTGCAGGAGGATTCCCGGCCAGCCCGGCCCCAGCACGACGCTCATCGCTCCCGCAGGCGCGGGTCGCGACTCGAGGTTCACGAGCGCCTGGCGCACCGCATCGCGGGCGAGCTTCCCGAGGCGCTCGTCGGTGAAGAACTCGTAGCCGAAGCGCCCGCCCGCGCCCTGGTGCCCCTGCTCGCGCCGCCCGCCTTGCTCGGCGATCACGGTCACGGCGAGGTGCACGAGCGGGCGCACGTCCGCCGCCAGCCCGCCGTCGGCGCGCGCGACCATCACCACGTCGTATTCGCCCGAGAGCCTGCCGATCACCTGCTTCACGCGCGGATCGATCGAGCGCGCATGCTTTTCGAGCGTCTCGAGGATCCGCACCTTGCGCGCGTCGTCGAACTGCGCGACCGGGTCGACCGGCGCGTAAAGGCCGTGCCCCGCGCTCACGATCGGGGAGCCGGCGCAGCGGTCCCCGCCGTCCGAAGCGATGGCGCGGGTGATCCGCGCGGCCGAATCCAGGGCTTCGACCGTGATGTCGTCGGAATACGCGAACGCGGTCTTCTCGCCCGACACGACCCGGACCCCGACACCCTGGTCGATCGAGTAGCTGGCGTTCTTGACCTGGCCCTCCTCGAGCGTCCAGCCCTCCGAGCGGTTGTACTGGAAGAAGAGATCCGCGTCGTCGGCCTTGTGGGCGAGGATGGTCGCGAAGACCTGCTCGGTGGCGAGAGGATCCAGCCCGGCCGGGGCGAGCAGGGTGGCCTGGGCGATATCCAGGGTGGTGGGTTCAGCCTTTGTCACGAAATTCCTTGAACTGCCGTCATCTGCGTTTATCGGCGCTTATCGGCGCGAACTTGGGGGTTAGCTACCACTGACGCACGGTCTTGTGCGTCAGTGCCGGCAAGCTGCGCCGGATCTTCGCTTGATAGGTGGGGTTCACCCCGGCAACCACAACCCCGGACCCGCGGGGCAAGCGGTCCAGCACCACGCCCCAGGGGTCCACGATCATGGTATGACCGTGGGTTTCGCGGCCGTTCACGTGGTATCCACCCTGCGCCGGAGCGATCACGTAAGCCTGGTTCTCGATCGCCCGGGCGCGGACCAGCGTGTCCCAGTGCGCCTTTCCGGTAGTCTCGGTGAAAGCCGAGGGGACGAAGATCAGGTCCACGTCGCCCATGGCGCGATAAAGCTCCGGGAAGCGCAGGTCGTAGCAGACCGAGATGCCGAGCTTGCCATAGGGCGACTCCACGACGCACACCGCGTTGCCCGGCTCGATGGTGCGCTCCTCGGTGTAGCGCTCCTGGCCCATGTCGAAGCCGAAGAGGTGGATCTTGTCGTAGCGCGCGACCCGCTCGCCCTTCTGGTTGAAGACCAGGCAGCTGTTGCGCACCTTCTCGGAATCGCCCGACTCGAGCGGCACCGAGCCGCCCACGATCCACAGCTTGTGGCGCTTCGCCTCCGCGGCCAGGAAATCCTGTATCGGCCCCGCGCCGTCGCGCTCGCGGGCGGCCACCTTGTCGGTGTCCTTCATCCCCATGATGCAGAAATACTCGGGCAGGGCGATGATGCGCGCCCCGGTCGCGGCGGCGAGCTCGATCAGGCGCGCGGCTTCCTGGAGGTTCGCGCCCACGTTCGGGCCCGAAGCCATCTGGATGGCGGCCACGCGGAACATCGACTGCGTCGTCGACATCGTCTCGCGCAGCGCCTCGGGGGTCGCGGGGCTGTTGCGGGTGATGATCATTTTTTCGCTTCGGCCGTGCTGGCGGCCTTCGCGGGGGGCGGGGCAGGCGCGGAAATCTTCGTGACGACGGGATTATCCCACTTGCCGGTGACCAGGTAATCGTAGGCCACCACCTTGCCGAGCGGGTTGCTGAGCAGCTTCGAGATGAGCAGGGTCGAGAGCCCGAGCACCGGCGTGCCGAAGACCGTGGCGGCCACGGCGGCGCTCTCGCCCATCTCGGGAACCACGCGCAACGTGAGCGTCTGTGTCTCCTGCGGCAACGAGACTTCGCCCGAGATGCCCACGAAGGCCGACGGCCCGCTGATCGCGAAGTCGTCCGTGAGGAGCAGGCCGCGCGAGATCTTCACGTCGCCCTCGATCGTCTCGAACGCGAAACCTTCGCTGAACACGTCGCGGAAGTCGAGGCTCACGCGGCGCGGCAGCGACTGCAGCGAAAGCAGCCCCAGGAGCTTGCCCGCGCCGGGCTCGAGCTTGGCGAACTGCCCGCGGCTCGCCGCCACCTTGAACGCGCCCGAGAGGATCGAGGTGGAGAAGTCCGAGGGGTACCCGGGCCACGCGAGCGTGCCCTCGAGCTGCCCCGTGCCGCGCCGGACGTAGTCGGCGTAGCCGAGCCGCGCGAAGAGCGCATCCAGGCTGCTGGTCTCCAGGCGAAGCGTCATCGTGGTGAGGCCGCCCGAGCCGGTGCGCCGCCACGATCCGCTCGAACGGTACTGCGCGTGCGCATTCGTGATGTCGAGCTTCTCGATGCGCCATTCGTCCCCGGCGTACTGCGCGTTCAGCTCGAGCTTGCCGAGGTCGCGGCCCTTGAAGTCGAAGCGATCGGCCACGAGGTCGATGGCGGGCGGGTCCTGGCCCGGTGGCTGCGCCGCGGCCGCGCTCTCCGGGGGCGTTTCGGGAATCGAAAGGTGCTTGAGGCGCGCGGTGGCCTTGCCTCGGCCCCGGGGATCCCACGTGATCGCGCCGGCCACGAATGGCCCGTCGAGCGTCCCGCGCCATAGCGTGCCGGCCTGCTCGAGCTTCGCCGCCGTGTCGGCGAAGTCGCGTCCCTTGTAGCGGATGCGGCCGAATCGCATGTCGACGCCGCGCAGCCCGAAGCCTTCCATTCGCGGCGGCGCATCCGGCGTGGCGGCCGTGGGATCGGCGAAGACGGCGGCCCACGCATCCGCGTCGATCGCATCGATCGCTCCGTGCAGCCAGAGGCCCTCGCGCACCGGTTCCTCGCCGAGCGGCGGCGCGCCGAGCTTGACCGAGACACGCCACGACTCGGCATCGCCACCACCTCGCCTGCGGCTCGAGCGCCAGAAGACGTCCGTGCCGAGCGTCGCATTCACGGCTTCGGCCTCGCTGCCGGCCTGGGTCACGCGCATGGTGAAGGGCCGCGCGGCCTCGGCGGCCTTGTCGAGCGGGACGGGAAGGCTCGAAGCCATTCCCACCAGGTCGGAGGTCAATGTCACGTCGGTACCCTGGCTGCCGGACACAACCCGCGCCTTCCACTGCGCCGATCCCGACATGCGCTGAGCGAGGGCCACCGGGACGAACACGCCCAGGACCGCTGCATCGATGCGCCCCTGGATCGCCGTGACGACGCGGCCGTCCGGCTCGCTCGAAAGCGAGAGCGTGGCGGGCTCGCCGAACATCGCGCCGGTGATCCCGGGCACCGTCACGCCACGCTCCGTGAACGCGAGCTTGCCCTGCACGTCCCGCATCGCGACCGTCGGGGTGAGGCTGGCGGTCGCGCCGGAGAACTCGTATTCGCCGGCCACGCGGATCGCCTCCTGTCCGGAAAGCGGAACGTCGAGGTGCAGGTTGAGGCGCCCCGGCCCCTCGACCGCGATCGCGCGCGTGAACGCGCCCGGCCCGTTCACCAGGGGCGACTCGCGCTGGAAACGCACCACTTCCGTGCCGCTCGTGTCGATGTCTCCGTCGATGACGAGCAGCGGCGGCTGGGCGCCGGTATCCTTGATGACGGCCGACGCGCTGCGCACGCGGCTCGCGAAGATCGCGGCGCGATCGGCGCGTATCTCCATCGAGCGGTTCCGGAACGTAGCCCTGCCTTCGATCGCGTCCACCGAGGGCCATTCGGGGTGGTACACCAGCCGCCCGTTGCGCACTTGAGCCTCGACGAGGAAGAGCCCGGGCGCTTCCCCGCCGAACGGGAAGTCCCAGAGGTCGCCGCGCAGCTCGAAGCGCGCCGAGTGCACCTCGCCGCCATTGAGCGCCCGCTCGAGATATTCGCGCGTACGTGCGATCACGTTCGGCAGGTACGCCGGCACGCGTTTCACGACCACCCGCTCGAGCGTGCCCTCGAGATCGACGACGCCAGGCGACTTGCGCTCGCCCCGGCTGGGACCGGTCCGCCACGTCCCCGAGAAACGGAGCACGCCGTCGGCATTGGCCACGCGCGCCTTCTCGATCGCGACTTCCAGCGCCCCGTCCAGGTGACGCCAGCGCGCCTCGGCATCGAGCTCATCCATGGCGAGCGCCGAGGGAAAGATCCGGCTCGCCTCGAACGACGCGCGTTTCGACGCGAGCTTGAGCACCCCCCCCGCCTCCGTCCCCTCGATGCTGCCGGAAAGGCCGCTCGCGCCGGGGTAGGCCTCCACGGCGTTGATCGCGAGGCCATCGAAGCGGCCAGTCACGCTGTAGGTCCGGCCTCCCTCGGTCCATGCGATGCGCGCGTCCGCGATCCGCCCGCGCGGCGCGAACTGCAGGACCCGCCCCTTCAGCTCGCGCGGCAGGGGAAAGTAATCGACCAGCGTGGCCGCGATCTTGAGGTCGATGTTGTCGGCGCTGAACTCGACGCGCGGCACCGAGCCGGCCGGGGCCGTGCGCGTGACGGAGAAACGGCCCGGCGAGGCCTCCCCGCCGGAGGCCAGCCGGAAGCGCAGGCCTTCCGTGGAGAGCGAAAAGCCGGTCGCGTCCGCGTTGTACGTGGCACGGCCCGACAGCGCCGCGAGCTCGAGGGGCAGCGCGTCGGCGGCGAGCTGGACCCGGGCGTCGCGCATGTTCACGTCGGCGGTGACCTTGCCCAGCCCCTCGGGCGCGAACGCGAGCCAGAGCCGCGCGCTGCCGACGCCGCTGCGGAGCGTCTCGGGCACCGGCAAGTGGTGCCGCAGCCTCGCGAGGCCCGGCGGCGGAATCGCGGTGAGGGACGCATGGTGCCGGCCCCGCTGGCGGGCCACCGCGACCTCGACAGCCTCGAGCCGGACCTCGGGCGCGCCGCCGAAATCGTCTCGCCAGGTGAGCGTCGCCTCGTGGATAGCCAGGCGCCTCTGCGCGAGCAGCCATTCGGTGAAAGCGCCGTCCCCACCGGCTCCGGCCGCGTTGATCGGCTTGTCCGCGAGGTAGATGAGGCCGTCGGCGCCCCGCCGCAGGACGAGGTCGGGCCGGTAGAAGTCGATGTCGTGGAAATGGAGTTCGCCGCGGAAGAGCGTCCACCACGACAGCGTCGCCTCGGCGCGCTCGAGGCTGAAAGCGGCACGACCTGCGCGGTCGCGGATGGACACGCCCGCGAGCGACAGCACCGGACGCAAGCCGCCCCAGCCGCCGCGGATTTCGCGCACGCCGACAGCCATCCCGGATGCCTTCTCGATGGAGGCGATGATGTCGGGACGCCAACGATCCACGTCCGGCAGCGCCACATAGCGCAGCCAGAGCACGGCCGCCGTGAACACGAGCAGCAGGAACGCCGCAGCGCCCGCGAGCAGGCGCAGACAGATTCGCGGTAGGGACTTGATGCTGCGGATCCTCGATGAATTCGAGCAACGATTGTAGCTCCCCGGTTGTGGCGTCGACACGCTTGCGGCCTCAGAATGACGCCCCATGGCGCAGCCCATAGCGGTCCCGTTCGACGAGGCGTTCGACCGCACGAAGGCGCTCTCGCAGTTCGTCACTCGCGTGGCCGCTGGAAGCCCCGAGGTCGTCGAAGAGCTCGCCGGGCGCGGCGCGCGCCCCTATTCGCGTTCGGAGATGCGCGCGGCCCTGGGCCCGGGCGAGGACCTGGGCTCGCGGCTGCGGGCGCTGCGCAAGCGCGTCATGGTCACGCTCGCGCACCGCGACCTGAACGGCCTGGCGACCCTCGACGAGGTCTTCGAGACCATGACTGCGCTCGCCGAGGAATGCATCGGCGCGGCCGCGCTCGAGGCTCACTGCCGCAGCGCCGAGCGCTACGGCGAAACGCAGGGCGGCGAGCGGCTTTGCGTCGTGGCGCTGGGCAAGCTGGGCGGCTGCGAGCTCAACGTCTCGTCCGACGTGGACCTCGTGTTCCTCTACCCGAACGAAGGCGAGACCCTGGGGCCCAGGTCCGCCACGCACCATGAGTTCTTCGCGCTCGCCTGGCCCGCGCTGATCGCGCTGCTCGCCGAGGAGACCCGCGAGGCGCGGTGCATCCGGGTGTCGATGCGCGTGGCGCCGGAC
>CAMPHL010000009.1 GCA_946885905.1 uncultured Pseudomonadota bacterium
CAAGTACCTGTCCCGTACCTGGCCCCGGTTCTGGTTGGGGTGGCCGTAGGCGTCCTCTGGGTCTGGCTCGACTTCGGGTGGGCCCACCTGGGCGATCCGGGGGGCGGATTCGTGCCGCTGCGCGCCGACGGCTCGCTCGATCCGCTCCTGGTCGCGCTGCGCCTGCTCGGCTTCGTGCTCGTGGTGCCGGTCATGGAGGAGCTCTTCTGGCGCTCCTTCGTGATGCGGCGCATCGACCGCGCGGACTTCCTTGCGCTCGATCCGCGGGCGACGAGCGTGACGGCGCTCGTCCTCACCTCCGCCGTGTTCGCGCTCGAGCACCGCGAGTGGCTCGCGGGCCTCGTCGCGGGATTGGCCTATGGAATGCTTTACCGCCGCACGGGGAACCTAAAGCGCTGCATCGCCTCTCATGCTTCAACAAATCTGACAATAGCGGGGTGGGTTCTTGCGACAGGCGAGTGGCGGTTTTGGTAGGACCCTGCTGGTAGCGGCGGCCCTGGCCGCGTCATTGCCCTCCCGGGCGCTCTGGGACGACAAGCTCGAGGTCTTCGCCCAGGAAAACGTTACCTACGACTCGAACGTCTTCAGGCTCCCGGATGGGGCCGACGCCTGCGTGGAGATCAACTCGTGCTCGAAGGACGACACGATCTTCACCACCTCGCTCGGCTTCCTCTTCGACGTCCCGTACAGCCTGCAGCGCTGGCAACTGGCGTACACCTGGTACGACGCGCGCTACCAGCGCTTCGAGGACATCGACCACCGGGGGCACATCGGCCGCGCCGCGTGGCTCTGGGCCATAACGCCCCATCTCACCGGGGAGCTCTCGTACAACGACCAGGAAGGCCTCGCGAGCTTCGCCAACATCCAGGGACGAGAGCCGGACATGGTCACGCAACGCCTGGCGCTGGCGAGCGCGGCCTGGATGGTGTTGCCGAGCTGGCGCCTGCACGGGGCAGCCACCTGGGGCGAGGCACGCCACACCGGCGAGCTCATCGTGAACGACATCGAGCTGGAAGCGCTCGAGGCCGGGATCAGCTACGTGACGGCGACCGAGAACCGCATCGGCGTGGCGGTGCGCGGCGAGGAGGGGCGCAACCCGAACGATTTCTCCATCGGCGGCCAGATCTTCGACAACGAGTACGAGCAGCGCAGCGCCGGCATCCAGGGGCGATGGGTCGTGACGGGCCTGTCGAGGCTGGACGGCAACCTGTACTACACCAAGCGCGAATACGACCAGTTCAGCGAGCGCGACTACTCGGGACCCACGTTCAACCTCACGCACACGTGGACGCCCACGGGCAAGCTCACCATCGCCACGGCGTTGAGCCGCGACATCGCGCCGCTCGCCGACGTCACCTCCAGCTTCGTGCTGGTCACCGGCATCACCGTGCGGCCCGACTGGGCGATCACCGAGAAGATCAACCTGCGCGGCCACTTCGCGTACGCGCGCTGGGAGTACTTCGGCGTGCAGCCCTTCCAGGCCGACTACGAGAACCGGGTGAAGACGGCGGCGTTGACGCTCATGTGGCGGCCCACGCGCCGCATCGCCCTGTCGGGAATCCTCGGGCGCGAGTACCGCAGCTCCTCGCTCGCCGGCGGCGATTACAAGGTCGACACCGCCGCCATCGAGGCACGCATCGGCTTCTAGCGCCGCGCAAGCCGGTGCAAACCTGTCGCCGCTGTGAGACGGTTTGAGGCGCACCGCGGAGGAAAAATCGAGGGGCTGGTCCCTTCGGACTAGCGCGGCTCCGGCACCATGGTCGAGGGCTGTCACCTGTAAGCCATAGCTTTGTCTCCATCACCGGAGACACTGCCATGAGAACCCTTTACCGGGCGATCGCCACGATCGCTTTCGCATTCGCAGCTTCCACCGCCTTCGCACAGGCGGCCACGCAATCGCAGAGCACCAATCCCCGCGCGCGCAGCGAAGACGTGTTCATGCCGTCGATGACGCGCACGGCGCCGCAGACGTTCGGCCGCGGCGCCTTCGACAACACCGGGATCGGCCGTCCCAATCCGCGCAACCAGGTGCAGGTGACTCCCGTTCCCGAGCCCTCGCAGTGGGCCATGATGCTCGCCGGCCTCGCCCTGGTCGGCTTCATCGTGGGTCGCAACGCGCGCAAGCCGCGCGACTGATCGCGCCATAAGGAGCTTTCCATGTCGCTCGCCAATCCCCGCGTGTCCGCCCTTGCCCTGGGCCTCGTCCTCGCGTTCGCCGCCGCTTCCGGCGCGGCGCTCGCGGCCGACAGCCCCTCGATGGCCGCAGCCCGCAACGCCGCCGTCACTCCGCAATCGCGTTCTGCGCCGCCGCCTGCGGCACGATCCGTCCCCGCGCCCGGCGCCCAGGCGGTCCAGCCCACCGCAGCGCAGCAGCAGGCGAGCGCGCTGGAATCCGTGGGCGTGGGCGACATGGTGCGCGTGAGCGTCTTCCGCCATCCCGACCTCGTCGCCGAAACACGCGTGACCGACCAGGGGTCGATCTTCTTCCCGCTGATCGGCGAGGTGCGGGTGGCCGGGCTCACCCCGATGCAGGCGGCCAAGCGCATCGGCGATCGGCTCGAGCGCGGCAAGTTCGTCGTGAATCCCGAGGTCTCGTTCTCGATCGCCACCGTGAACAGCCGCCAGGTCTCGGTGCTGGGCAACGTGGCCAAACCCGGGCGCTATCCGATCGATTCCGTGAACCGCCGTGTGACCGACTTCATCGCGGCCGCGGGGGGCACCGCGGCGACCGGTTCCGACACGGTGACCGTGGTGCAGGTGCGCGACGGCAAGGAGGTCAAGACCGACGTGGACCTCGAGCAGATGTTCCGCAGCGGCAACATCAACGCGAACCTCGAGCTCGCGCCCGGCGACACCATCTACGTGCATCGCGCGCCGATGATCTACGTGGGCGGCGAGGTCAACAAGGCGGGCGCCTATCGCCTCGAGCCGCACATGACCGTCATGCAGGCCATCGCCCTGGGCGGCGGCATCAACCCGCGCGGCACCGAGCGCGGCGTGCGCATCCATCGCAAGAACGGCAACGGGCAGGTCGCCAAGATCGACGCCCGCATGACCGACCTCGTGCGCGCCGACGACGTGATCTACGTGCGCGAAAGCCTGTTCTAAGGAGACGACGCTTGAATCCGCATCAGTTCCTGCTCGCCCTGCGCGGGCGCTTCTGGGTCTTCGCCACGCTCGCCCTGTCCACGGCGCTGGTGGCGTTCCTGGTCACGCTCATCCTGCCCAAGCAGTACGACTCCACGGTCTCGCTGCTGCTCGACTACCGCGACGAGCAGTCGCTCTCCGGCACGGTGCCGTCCTCGCGCGAGCGGATCGGTTTCATGCAGACGCAGATGGACATCATCACGAGCCAGCGGGTGGCCGCGCAGGTCTCGCGCGACCTCGGGCTCGGCCAGAGCCCGCGCGTGAAGGCCGCCTTCGCCGAAACGGGCGCCAAGGGTGACATCGACGAGTGGGCCGGCGCGGGCCTGCTGGAAAAGCTCAAGGTGAACAGCTCCCAGTCGAGCGTGATCTCGCTCACCTACACCGCCAGCGACCCCGAGTTCGCCGCCCAGGTCGCCAACGGCTTCGCCAAGGCGTACATGGCCACCACCCTCGCCCTTCGGGTCGGGCCCACCAAGCAGGCCACGACCTGGTTCGACGAGCAGCTGAAGACGCTGCGCTCGGACCTCGAGAAGGCCCAGGACCGCCTGGCGGCCTTCCAGAAGGAGAAGGGCATCATCGCCACGGACGAACGGGTCGACATCGAGCAGTCGCGCCTCACCGAGCTCAGCAACCAGCTGCTGCGCGCGAACGACCTGCTGTACGAAGCGCAGTCGCGCTCGGGGCTCGCGTCGGGCAAGGTCCGCCGCGAGGAGTTGCCCGAGGTCCTCGGCAACCCCGCGATCCAGTCGATCAAGAGCGAGCTCGTGCGGGCCGAGGCGGCCCTCGCCGAGCTGGGAACGCGCATGGGCCCCAACCACCCGCAATACAAGCAGCAAGCCTCGCTCGTGGGGTCGCTGCGCGGCCGCATGAACGCCGAGATGAACCGCGTCGTGGCCGGCGTGCAGAACCTCACGACGCAGAATCGCGCGCGCGCGCAGCAGCTCGAGGCCGCGGTGCAGGCGCAGCGCCAGAAGGTCATCGAAATGCGCGACGCGAAGAACGCCGCGTTCATCCTGCAGCGCGACGTCGACACCGCGCAGAAGGCCTACGAGGCGGCGCAGCAGCGCTACACCGTGAACAAGGTGGAGAGCGGGGCGCGCTTCTCGAACGTGACCATCCTCAACGAGGCCACGCCGCCGGCCAGGCCCGCGAAGCCCAGGATCCTGCTGAACCTCGCGCTGGGCGTGCTGCTGGCGCTGGTGCTCGGCCTCGCCGCCGTCTTCTTCCTCGAGCTGCTCGACCGCCGCGTGCGCTCCACCGACGACCTCGAGTCGGGCCTCGACGCGCCCGTCCTCGGCCACCTGCAGACGTGGAACCCGTCGCGCCTGCTGGGCGGCAACGGCGGCAGCCACCGCGCCTTGCCGAGCCCCGCCTGAGGGCGGGAGCCCGGACCGGGAAACACGAAACAGGAAACACAGGAGACACGATGAGCCTTCCTTCCGAAAACATCCGCACGATCGACGCGCACCGGGCGCTCGCCACGCGCAGCGACCGGTGCATCGGCGCCATCCTCGTGGAGGAGGGCAAGCTCACGCAGCGCGAGGTCGAGAAGGTGCTCGAGCGGCAGCGCAAGGAAAAGGTCCGCTTCGGCGAGGCCGCCGTGCGCCTGGGCTACCTCTCCGAGGACGACGTGCGCTTCGCGCTCGCGCGGCAGTACGACATGCCGCACTTCACGCCCGCCTCCGAAGGCCCGAGCCGCGAGCTCGTGGCCGCGTTCGCGCCGTTCCATCCGCGCACCGAGGAGATGCGCGCGCTGCGCACGCAGCTCATGATCCGCTGGTACCGCCCCGACGAGGGCCGCAAGTCGCTCGTCGTGGCCAGCCCCGAGCCCGGCGAGGGCCGCAGCTACGTGGCGGCCAACCTCGCGATCGCGTTCTCGCAGCTGGGCGCGCGCACGCTGCTGGTGGACGCGGACATGCGCAACGCGCGCCAGCACCGCATCTTCGGCCTGCCCGAGACGCAGGGGCTGTCGACGCTGCTCGCCGGGCGCTCGGACCACAAGTCCACGTTCCCCGTGCCGGGCATGAGCCGCCTGTCGGTCCTGCCCGCGGGGCCGCTGCCGCCCAACCCGCAGGAGCTGCTCTCGCGTCCGGTGTTCGCCGGGCTGATGAAGGACCTGCAGGCGGTGTACGACGTGGTGGTCATCGACTCGCCGCCCGCGCGCCATTACGCCGACACGCAAAGCATCACGTACCGTGCGGGCGACGCGCTCATCGTGGCGCGCAAGAACCACACGGCCGTCGCCTCCACGCAGAAAGTGATTCGCGAGCTCGCCGCGACCGGTGCGCGCGTCGTGGGCACCGTCGTCAACGACTGCTGAGGCCGCATGGATTCCGCGGTTCTCGGCCGCATTCGGGGACCCTTCCCGAGAGCGGCATGGCCCCGGCTTGCCTTGCTGGCGGGCGTGCTGGCGCTCTACGTGCCGACGTTCGCCACCCTGGCAGGCGGCGCGTGGCGCGAGGATGAGCACGCGCACGGGCCGCTGATCCTGGCCGTCGCCGCGGCGCTTGCCTGGCGCGAACGCGCACGGCTGCGCGAGCTCCAGGGGGGAGATACGGTGGCGGGCGCCGCGCTCGTCCTCGTGGGTGTCTTCTCCTGGCTTCTCGGGCGCACGCAGGGGCTGGTGCCGATCGAGGCCGGCTCGCTGCTCTTCGTCGCGACCGGCGCCACGCTCCTCGCGTGGGGCAGGCAGGGGTTGCGGGTCCTCGCGTTCCCGCTCGCTTTCCTGCTCTTCTATGTTCCCCTGCCCGGTTTCGTGCTGGAGGCCGCGACGTCTCCGCTCAAGGAGCTGGTCTCGGCAGCCGTGGCGGGCCTCCTGGAGCTCTTCGGCTACGCCGTCGAGCGCAGCGGCGTGGTGCTCGCCGTCGAGGGCCGCGAGATGCTGGTCGCGGACGCGTGCTCGGGACTCAACTCCATCGTGAGCCTCTTCGCGCTGGCACTCCTCTACGCGCACCTGCGCGGCGCCTCGCGCGCCCGCACGCTGCTGCTGGTCGCCGCGATCGTCCCGATCGCCGTCGCCGCCAACATCCTGCGCGTACTGGCGCTGGTGCTCGTCACCGTCCACGTCGGCGCCGAATCGGCGCAAGGCTTCCTGCACGAGGCACTGGGGCTTTCCGTCTTCGTGGTCGCGCTGCTCATGCTCATCGGGCTGGATCGCCTGGGCACGAAACACTCTCCCGCCTCCCACGCCTCGCCTCGCCCTTCGGGTTTGCCGCGCAGGCACGCCGAAGAGCGGGGCGCGGGGGCTGGAAAAGCAGCTCCATGGATCGTGGCAGCCGGGATGCTGGGAGCGGCGGTGGCGGCGCCCGCCTTGAAGCCCGTAGCCGATCCGAACGCCGTCTTCGACCTGGAAGCGGCGGTGCCGCAGTCGTTCGGCGGCTGGCGCATCGATCCGACCGTGGTGCCGGTCTCGCCCGCGGCCGACGTGCAGGAGAACCTGAACCGGCTCTATCGCCAGATCGTCGCGCGCACGTACGTGAACGAGGCGGGCGAGCGGATGATGCTCACGGTCGCGCACGGCGGCGACCAGAGCGACGCGCTGAAAGCGCACCGCCAGGAAGTCTGCTACCGCGCGCAGGGCTTCCAGGTGAGCGGCGTCGATCGCGGCGCGCTCGCGGCCGGCGGACACGACATCGACGTCACCCGTTTCCTCGCGGTTCGCGGGGATCGCTCCGAGCCGGTGACCTACTGGTTCACGATGGGCGACCGGGTGGTGCTCGGGCGCCTCGAGCGGCTGCGCGTGCAGCTCGCGCACGGCCTGCGCGGCCGCGTTCCGGACGGCCTGCTCGTGCGCGTCTCGAGCATCGATGCGAATCCGGCGCACGCGCACGCAGCGCAGGCGTCCTTCGTGGGCGAGCTCGCCGCCGCCATTCCCCGCCAATACACCGCGCGCCTCATGGGCGCCGCGCTCTCCTGACCATGGCCGCCGTCGCCCCCCGCATTTCGTTCCGGCCCCGCGAAACCGGCTGGCGCCGCATCCCCGAGGCCATCGGCCCGCGCACGCGGCAATGGTTCGCGATCGCCGGCCTCGCCATCGTGGGCGCCATCGCCGGTGTGGCCATCGCCGTGGGCGGCCTCGCGGCCCTCATCAGCCTGCTTGCGCTGCTCGCGTGCGCCGCCTGCCTCTACGATTTCCGCGCCGGCGTCGCGATCATGATCATGGTGATGCCGATCTCGCAGAGCTACGCGTTCCCGCACGCGATGTTCGGCCTCACGGGCCTGAACCCGCTGAACCTCCTCATCCTCGCCACGCTGGCCTCCTACGTCATGCGCACAGCGGCGGAGAAGGGCGCGATCCTGGGGTTCCTGCCGCGCCACGTAGGCTGGCTCCTGGTCGCGCCCATGGCGATGGGCGCCTTCCTCGGCATGGACGACGTGGGCCGGATCCCGCAGATGTTCCGCGACTCCGAGACGATCTTCTTCAGCGACGCGTTCGGCTACTGGCGCGACATGTTCGGCAAGCCCATGACGTTCGTCGCGTACGCGCTGCTGGTCGCGGCCGCCGTGCACCACAGCGGCAAGCCCGAGCGCTTCACCACGCCGATGCTGATCTCGGTGGTGGTGATGGCGCTGCTCCCCGTGGTCTACGTGGCGATCTCGGGCGTCACCATCTCGCAGCTCTCCGGCACGTACTGGCGCATGTTCTTCTCGCCGTTGGGGATGCACGCGAACGACCTCGGCCGCCTCTATGCGTGCGCCTACGCGCTGCTGCTCTTCATCTGGGACCGCACCGGCAACCTGGCGCTCAAGACCACGCTCTTCTTCGCCATGGGCCTGGTGGTGCTGGCGCTGCTCTTCACGTTCTCGCGCGGCGCCTTCTTCGGCTTCATCCTGGTGAACCTCATCTACCTCTTCTCGCGCCGGCACCTGAAGACGCTGGTGCTCGCCGCGTTCGCCATCCCGCTGGGCCTGTACTTCACCCCGGGCGCGGTGTGGGACCGCATGACGATGGGCTTCGGCAGCGGCCTGAACGCCATCAGCGCGGGGCGCGTGGGCGAGATCTGGACGCCGCTCGCGCCGACGTTCATGGACAGCCCCATCTGGGGCAAGGGCCTGGGCTCGATCATGTGGTCGCGCCCGATGATCGACGGCCTGCTGCTGCAGGTGGGCCACCCGCACAACGCCTACCTCGAGGCCTTCATGGACATGGGCGTGATCGGGCTCGTGCTGCTGGTCTCGTTCTGGATCTTCGTCTGGCGCGGGTTCCGCAGGTACGGTCGCGACCAGCGCCTGTCCTCCGAGCTGCAGGGCTTCTTCGAGGGCGCCGCCGCGGCGCTGGCCGCATTCCTCGTGGCCGGCATCGCGGGCAGCAGCCTCACGCCCGCCCCCGAGCAGGCGTTCCTCTGGCTCATGGTGGGAATGCTCTACGGCATCCAACGAAAACTGGGCGACCGGCCTGGCGCCGGCAAGGAAGGCTAAGGCGCATGTGCGGGATCACGGGATACTGGGTGCGGCGCGGCGACGCCACGCCCTGGCTCGACGACCTGGCGGCATCGGTGGACACGCTGCGCCGGCGAGGGCCCGACGACAGCGGCGTCTGGGTGAGGCCCGGCGCGCGCGTGGCACTCGGGCACACGCGACTGTCGATCCTGGACCTCTCGCACCTGGGCCACCAGCCGATGCGCACACCGGACGGCGCGCTCACGATGGTGTTCAACGGCGAGGTCTACAACTTCGCCCAGGTGCGCGCCGAGCTCGAATCGCTCGGCCACGCTTTCCGCAGCAGCGGCGACTCCGAGGTGGTCCTCGCGGCCCTCGCGCAGTGGGGCGTAGCCGCCGTGGATCGCTTCGCCGGCATGTTCGCGATCGCGCTCTGGAACGAGCGCGAGCGGCGGCTGCTCCTCATCCGCGACCGCATGGGCGTCAAGCCCCTCTACTACGCGTGGAACGGCCAGCAGTTCTGGTTCGGCTCGGAGCTGAAGGCGCTGCGCGCCTTCGAGGCGTGGAAGCCCGACATCGACCACGACGCGATGGGCGAGTACCTGCAATACGGCTACGTTTCCGCGCCGCGCTCCATCTACAAGGACGTGAGGAAGGTGCCTCCGGGGCACTGGCTGGAGCTGGGCGAGGTAGGCGAGCCGGCGGTGCGCAGGTACTGGTCGCCTTTCGAACAGCGCGCGACCCTCGAGGGAACCGAGGAGGAGCTCGAACGCGAGCTCGAGGCGCGGTTGATCGACGCGTTCCGCCTGCGCATGGTCTCGGACGTGCCGGTGGGAGTGTTCCTTTCGGGCGGCGTCGACTCGACGGCGGTGGCGGCGATCCTCCAACGCTACGGCGGCTCGAAGGTCCACACCTTCACCATCGGCTTCCACGACGCGCGCTTCGACGAGGCGGTGCACGCGCGCCAGGTCGCCGCGCACCTGGGCACGCACCACACCGAGCAGACCGTCACCGCGGCCGACATGGACGAGGTCCTGCCCGAATGGGCGAACCTCTTCGACGAGCCCTTCGGCGATTCCTCGGGCATACCGACCTACCTCGTGTCGCGGCTTGCCCGCCAGCACGTGAAGGTCGCGCTCTCGGCCGATGGCGGCGACGAGCTGTTCAACGGCTACCACTACTACGGCGTCGTGGCCGAGCGCGAGCAGAAGATGGCGCGGCTGCCGCAGGCCGCGCGCTCGGCGTTCTCGTATTCGCTGGGCCTGCTCGATGCGAAGGGCCTGCGCGCGGCGGCGAGCCGCGTGCCGATCCCGGCGGGGTTACGCCACGCCGCGCGCCGCAACGTGATCGAGCGCCTCGAGAAGCTGCGCGTCATGCTGCCGGCGGTCGACCACGCGACGGTCTACGACCTCGCGATGTCGTCCTGGACGCCCTGGGAGGTCGCGCGCCTGCTGGGCTCCGCCCCCGCCCCGCGCGAGGCGGTGAGATGCCCGGCGAACAACTTCGCCGAGCGCATGGCGTACACCGACATGCGCTATTACCTCCCCGACGACATCCTCGTGAAAGTCGACCGCACGACGATGGCCACGGGCCTGGAGGGCCGCGAGCCGTTCCTCGACCATCGCCTGGTCGAGTTCGCGCTTCGCCTGCCGCTCGGGCTTCGCCGCGGCGCGCTGGGTCCGAAGCACCTGCTGCGCAAGGTCCTCTACAAGCACGTGCCGCGCTCGCTCGTCGAGCGCCCCAAGCAGGGCTTCGGCATCCCGCTCGCGGCGTGGCTGCGCCACGAGCTGGCGCACCTCATCCCGATGTACCTCGAGCCCGGGCGCATCCGCGACGGCGGCCTCTTCGACCCGGAAATGGTCGCGCGCGCGGTGCGCAACTTCCGCGAGGGCGGAACGGCGAACGACCGGCTCGACGTCCAGCGGCTCTGGTACCTGCTCGCCTTCGAGCTCTGGCGCGAGCGCTGGCTCGGCCGCCGGCAGCCCCGCAAGCCCCGCCTCATGCCCTCCACCGGAGACCTCCATGCGCGTCTTGCTGGCGATTAGCGATCTCGCGCTGCACGGGGCGCAGAAGCAGGTGGTCGAGCTCGCGCGCGAGCTCGACCGCATCGGCCACGCGGTCGTGGTCTACACGCTGAACGACGATGCGCCGCGCGCGGCCGAGCTGGCGGGCAGCGGCGTGGAGGTCGTGATCGACCAGAAGCGCTCGCGGCTCGATTTCGCGGTGCTGGCGCGGCTGCGCCGCAAGATCCGCGCGTTCCGCGCCGAGATCGTGCACGGCTTCCTCTACGACGCGGACATCTACGTGCGCCTGGCGGCCATGGGCACCGGGGCCGTGGTGCTCAACTCGGAGCGCAGCGACAACTACACGCTCTCGCCCATCCAGCGGCTGGCCCATTTCGCGACGCTCCCGCTGGTGGACGGCGTGGTGGCCAACTCCAGCTCCGGCAGCCGCTTCGCGCAGCGCTACCTGCGCTACGCCAAGGACAAGATGCACGTCGTGTGGAACGGCCTGCGCGTGGAGGAGCTGCAGCGCAAGGCGCTCTCCGCCGCCGACTACCGCACCGAGTTCTTCGGGCGGCGCGACGTGAAGGTCGCCTGCATGGTGGGCCACATCAAGCCGGCGAAGGACTACCCGCTCGCGCTCGAGGTGGCGGCCCGGCTCGTGCGCTCGGCGCCCGATTGGCGCGTGCTCTTCCTGGGCGAAGCGCTCTCGCACGCGGGCGACTACAGCGCCGGCCGCGACTCGGATACCAGCGGCTACAAGCGCGCCGTCATGCAGCAGTACCAGGCCCTGGGCCTGGACGAGTCGCGCGTCAGGTTCGCGGGCGTGCGCTCCGACGTGCCCGCGATCCTCGCGCAATGCGACGTGCAGTTCATGACCTCGCGATGGGAGGGCTTCCCCAACGTCGTGCTGGAGGGCATGACGCTGGGCGTCCCGGTCGTGAGCACCGATTACTCCGACATTCGCCTGATCCTGCCGCGAGCCTCGCAGGTGGTCGCCAGCCGCGACCCGGGAGAGCTCGCAGCGGCGGTCCTGGCGGCGCACGCGGACCGCGACGCCATCGTCGCGGAACAGAAGCGCTGGGTGCACGAGCACGCCAGCATCGAACGGGCGGCGCGCCGCCTCGAGGGAGTCTATGAACACCACCTACGCGCCTGAGGCCGTGGCCTTCGGGCAGGACACGCCGCGGCCGCCCAAGCCGCGCGTGTGCTTTCTCGCGCCGACCACCTGGCCGCTCATCTCGGGCTCGAAGGACATCCCGGTGATCGGCGGGGCGGAGCTGCAGCAGTCGGTGATCGCCCCCGAGCTCGCGCGCCGCGGCTTCGACGTGTCGATGATCTCGATGGACTTCGGCCAGGAAGAGGGCTCGGTCATCAAGGGCGTGCGGATGCTCAAGATGCACACGCCCGACGAGGGACTGCCGGTCGTCCGGTTCATCCACCCGCGCTTCACCTCGCTCTGGCGCGCGCTCAAGCGCGCGGACGCGGACGTGTACTACCACCGCACGGCGGCCGCGCAGACCGGCTTCATGGCGGCCTTCTGCCGCGCCCACGGGCGACGCGCCATCTACGGCGGCGCATCGGACGTGGACTTCGTGCCGGGCCGGCAGGACATCAAGTTCGCCCGCGACCGCATGCTCTTCGAGTACGGGCTGCGGCACGTCGACGAGGTGTTCGCGCAGAACCCGTTCCAGTTGGAGGCCGCGCGCGAGAACTACGGCCGCGAGGCGGTCCTCATCCCGAATTGCTTCGAGCCCACTGCCGGCGCGCGCAACGATCCCCGCGGCTACGTGCTCTGGGTGGCGACCGTGCGGCCCTCCAAGCGCCCCGACATCCTCGCCGAGCTCGCGCGGCGCATGCCGCAGCACCGCTTCGTGATGGTGGGCGGCCACGACTCCGATCCGAAAGGCAAGGCCTTCGCCCGGTCCGCGCGCGAGGCGATGGCGGCGCTTCCGAACACCCAGGTGCACGGCTTCGTGCCGTTCGCGGAGGCCGACCGCCTCTTCGACGGCGCGCGCCTGGTGATCAACACCTCCGAGTACGAGGGCTTTCCCAACACGTTCCTGCAGGCGTGGTCGCGCGGCATTCCCACGGTGGGCTTCATCGACACGGGCTCGCGCATCGGCGGGCAGAGGGTCTACGACTATGTGCGGGACGTGGACCAGGCCACGGTGGCGATCCGGCGGCTGATGGAGGACGACGGCGCCTGGGAAGCCGCTTCGCGCCGCGTCTTCGGGCACTTCCAGCAGCGCCATTCGGTCGAGGCCGTGGCCTCGATGTACGAGAACGAGATCCTGCGCCTGGCCGCGCGGAAGGCGGCATGAGCGCGATTCCCGCCAGCCTCGAGCGGCGCGCGCTTTCGCTCGGCACCGCCAATGCGATCGACTACGCGCTGCAGTTCCTGCTGCCCGTCGTGCTCACGCGCACGCTCGACGCCCAGGCCTTCGGCGAATACCGGCTGCTCTGGCTCGCGCTCGCGGCGCTCATGATGGTCACGCCGATGTGCATGGCGCCCGCGCTGTACTACTTCCTGCCGCGCTCGGACCGGCCGACGCAGCGCATCTACCTCAACCAGACGCTGGTCTTCCTCGTGTTCGCGGGCCTGGTCTCGGCCTGGGCGATCTCGATGTGGAACCCGTTCCTGCCGGGCAAGCTCGAGGGCCTGAACGAGCACCACGCCATCGTGGTGCCGCTCTTCGCGCTGGCGTGGATCTTCTCCATGGCGCTCGACGTGATCCCGACCGCCGACGAGCGCATCGGCTGGCAGGCGAGGGCGATCGTGGCGCTTTCGGCCACGCGCGCGATAGGCCTTTCCCTGGTGGCGGTCTACACCCGAGAGCTCGAGCCCGTGCTCTGGGCCCTGGTCTGCTTCGCGCTCGTCAAGGCGGGGCTGCTCCTCTGGTACGTGCACCGGCACCACGGCTTCGCGATGCCGCTCGCGCGCCGCGACACGTTCAAGGCACAGGTGAAGCAGGCCGCGCCCTTCGCGCTCTCGGGGTTCCTGCACGGCATGCGCGCACAGGGCGACCAGTGGATCGCGGCGGCGATGTTCACGGTGACGCAGTTCGCCTCGTTCTCGGTGGCCGCGGTGCTGGCACCCCTGGTGCAGATCTTCCGGCAGTCGGTGAACAACGTCTTCCTGCCCAGCATGAGCCGGATGCAGGCCGCAGGCGACCACCCCGCGATGCTGGCACTCAACAGCCGCGCCAACTGCATGGTGGCGCTGATGGTGTACCCGCTGCTCGCCTTCGCCTTCGTGTTCGCCGAGCAGATCGTGGCGCTGGTCTACACGAAGACGTACCTGGATGCCGCGCCCGTGATGCGCGTCTACGCGGTCGGGCTGGTGGCGTTCGTGGTGGAGCTGGTGAGCCTGCTCTTCGTGCTGGGGCAGGGCGGCTTCGCTGCGCGCGTGAACGGGTTGGTCCTCGGGATCGCCTTGCCGCTGTCTTTCCTCGGGGCCACGAAGATCGGCCTTACCGGCGCGGCGGTGGGCAGCGTGACCGCCCTCTACGCCGAACGGATGCTCTCGCTCCAGCGCGTTTCACGCCTCACCAACACGCCGCTTTCCAAGCTGCAGGACTGGAAGACCCTGGCAGGGCTGCTCGCCGCCGCCGCGCTCGCCGCCGCTGTAGCGGGGCTCATCGTGGCATGGTCCGGCTGGACCACCCTCCCGGCGCTCATCGCGGGCGGCGCCATCATGGCCGCTGCCTACCCTGTCTGCTTGCACCTCACGGGCCAATGGCAGGAGCTCGTGGGATTCATCGAAGCGCTGCGCGGCCGCCGCACCGGCCCGGCCGCCCCGAACGACAGGATAGATCCATGAGCTCGCTGCGAGACCGATTCCCCACCATCGTCAAGGAGCCCGGCACCTGGCTCGTGACCGGCGCCGCCGGCTTCATCGGGTCGAACCTGGTGGAGGCGCTGCTGCGCCTCAACCAGCGCGTGACCGGCCTGGACAACTTCTCGACCGGATTCCGGCACAACCTCGACCAGGTGCAGGATGCGGTGGGCGCCTCGGCGTGGTCGCGCTTCACGTTCCACGAAGGCGACATCCGCAACCTCGACGATTGCCGCCGCGCAGTGACGGGCGCCGACTACGTGCTGCACCAGGCCGCCCTGGGCAGCGTGCCGCGCTCCATCGACGACCCGATCACGAGCCACGATTCGAACGTCACCGGCTTCCTGCACATGCTGGTGGCCGCGCGCGACGCGACGGTGAAGCGCATGGTGTACGCGGCCTCGAGCGCGATCTACGGCGACCACCCGGGCATGCCCAAGGTCGAGAATGCGTTCGGCAACGCGCTCTCGCCGTACGCCGCCAACAAGCACATGAACGAGATCTACGCCGGCGTCTTCGGCCGCTGCTACGGCCTGCAGACCGTGGGGCTGCGCTACTTCAACGTGTTCGGCCCGCGCCAGGACCCGGATGGCGCCTATGCCGCGGTGATCCCCAAGTGGATCGCGGCACTCCTTCGCCACCACCCGGTGCACATCTACGGCGACGGCGAGACTTCGCGCGATTTCTGCTACGTGGACAACGCCGTGCAGGCCAACATCGCCGCCGCGATCGCGCAGGATCCCGACGCGGTGGGCCAGGTCTACAACGTGGCCGTGGGCGGGCAGACCTCGCTCAACGACCTCTATGCGATCCTGGTTCAACTCCTTTCGCGCCACGATCCGTCGGTCGCCTCGGCCAGGCCCGAGTACCTCGACTTCCGGGTGGGCGACGTGCGCCAGTCCCGCGCCGACATCTCCAAGGCGCGCGCGCTCCTGGGCTACTGGCCCACGCACGACGCCCGCGAAGGCCTGGAGCGCGCCATCGAGTGGTACGTGGCGCGGCTCTCCCCCGAGTCCGTCGATTCCGCGATGGCGGCCGCTGCCGAGTAGGAAATCCTCTCGCGCGCGATCCGGTGATGAAGACCGCGCGCGAGAGGATGCTGGTGGGGGCGCCTTGCGAGCACTCGCGACCTTCCCGCCGGCGTCTTCACGGCGGGGAACCCCTGCCGCGTGATCCGGAACGTGCGGTCGCCATAATGGGCGGATGGCAAGGACGCTCACGGTCAAGGTCAAGCCCAACGCGCGGAGCTCATCGCTCATCCAGGCGGCGGACGGCACCTGGGTCGCCACCCTGAAGTCGCCGCCCGTGGACGGCAAGGCGAACGCCGAATTGATCGCGCTGCTCGCCGCGCACTTCGGCTGCCCGAAGGCTGCAGTGTCCATCAAGAGCGGGGCGGGCGGGCGGATGAAGCTGGTGCGGCTGGAAGTGGACTAGCCGAATCGCATCACGGTCGGCTGGCTTCCCGGGTGACCGCGGGTTTGCTTAAGCGGTAACATGTGCAGCAGCCACGTCGCGAAAATGGTCGCGGCGATTCCCGCGTTAAAAGGACGGCTTCCGGACGAGGTGTCGTGCTTTTATCAGTGGAAGCAGAGGCTTGCGATTTGCACGCTACCCGCCCAATCCGGATTACACGGACAAACGGCGAATTATCAGGATCCTGCTAAGAGTAGTTAGGTCGCTTTGAAGAAGCAGCGGGGTAAAATTGCGCGGTGAAGGTCAGCGAGCTCATCGCGCTAATCGAGAAGGATGGGTGGGTCCAGGTTCGGATG
>CAMPHL010000010.1 GCA_946885905.1 uncultured Pseudomonadota bacterium
CTGCTGGAGATACCGGACCAGAAGGCGCAGAAGGCGCTGACGGGCGTGATGATGGAGCTCGAGGACTGCGCCTTTCCTCTGCTGCAAACCATGGTGCCGACCGCCGATCCGATGGTCGCGTTCAAGGACGCCGATGTCGCGCTGCTCGTGGGCGCGCGCCCGCGCGGCCCGGGCATGGAGCGCAAGGACCTGCTCGACGCCAACGGAAAAATTTTCGCTCCGCAGGGGAAAGCGCTCTCGGAAGTCGCCAGCCGCGAGGTCAAAGTGCTGGTCGTGGGCAACCCGGCGAACACCAACTGCCTGATCGCGATGAAGAACGCCCCCAAGCTCAAGCCCGCGAACTTCACTTCCATGATGCGGCTCGACCACAACCGCGCGCTCGGCCAGGCCAGCCAGAAGATCGGGAAGCCCGTCTCGAGCGTGCGCAAGATGACGGTCTGGGGCAACCATTCAGCCACGCAATATCCCGATATTTTCCAGGCCGAGGTCGACGGCCGGAAGATCTGGCCGCAGATCAACGACCAGGCATGGCTCGAAAAGCATTTCATCCCGACCATACAGAAGCGCGGCGCCGCGATCATCGATGCGCGCGGTCTCTCATCCGCCGCCAGCGCCGCCAACGCCGCGATCGATCACGTCCGCGACTGGATCCACGGCACGCCGGAAGGCGACTGGGTCAGCATGGGCATACCCGCCGACGGCAGCTACGGCATCTCGGAAGGCGTGCTCTACGGCTACCCCTGCACGTGCCGCGGCGGCCGGTATGACATCGTGAAAGGCATCGACCTCTCCGAGTTCAGCCGCGCCCGAATGCAGGTCACGCTCAAGGAGCTGCACGAGGAGCGCGACGCGATCAAGCACCTGCTCGGCTGATGCCCGTATATTCGAACCGCCGATGAACGCCGATACACGCCGGCACCCCGACGGTCGGTTAGGTCATCCGGATAGCACGCAGCAGCATCAAATGGCCCGCGGGCCTGGAGTCTGGATGACATTCTTTTGGGGTTATCTGCGTTCATCGGCGTTCATCGGCGGCTCCATCGATCTATGACTGATACGCAAGGACCCAAGCGGAAAAAATCCGTCGCCCTCTCGGGTGTCGCGGCGGGCACGACTGCCTTGTGCACGGTCGGGCGCAGCGGCAACGACCTGCACTATCGCGGCTACGACATTCTCGACATCGCCGACCAGTGCGAGTTCGAGGAGATCGCGCACCTGCTGGTGCACGAGAAACTGCCGACCGCCGCGGAGCTCGCCCGCTACCGGCAGAAGCTGAAGTCGTTGCGCGGCCTGCCCGGCCCGGTGAAGGCCACGCTCGAGCAGATTCCTGCCTCCGCCCACCCGATGGACGTCCTGCGCACCGGCTGCTCCGCGCTCGGCACGGCATTGCCGGAAATGGACGATCACAATATCGCCGGCGCGCGCGACATCGCCGACCGCCTGATGGCCTCGTTCGGCTCGATGCTGCTCTACTGGCACCACTACAGCCGCGGGAAGCGGCGCATCGAGGTCGAGACCGACGACGATTCGATCGGCGCCCATTTCCTGCATCTGCTGCACGGCCGGCCGGCGAAGCCGCTGTGGGTGAAGTCCATGCATACCTCGCTCAATCTCTATGCCGAGCACGAATTCAATGCGTCCACGTTCGCCGCGCGCGTGGTGGCGGGCACCGGCTCGGACATGCATTCGGCCGTGACCGGCGCGATCGGCACGCTCAAGGGACCGAAGCACGGCGGAGCCAACGAGGTGGGCTTCGAGGTGATGAGCCGCTACGAGACGCCCGATTCCGCCGAGCGCGACATCGCCGCGCGCGTGCGCAACAAGGAAGTGGTGATCGGTTTCGGCCATCCCGTCTACACGATCGCCGATCCCCGCAACAAGATCATCAAGGAAGTGGCCCGCGAGCTGTCCCGGGACGCCGGCGAGATGGAAATGTTCGAGATCGCAGAGCGCATCGAGCAGGTCATGATGCGCGAGAAGAGGATGTTCGCGAACCTCGACTGGTTTTCCGCGGTGTCCTACCACCGCATGGGCATCCCCACCGCGATGTTCACGCCGATCTTCGTCATCGCGCGCACCAGCGGCTGGGCGGCGCACGTGATCGAGCAGCGCATCGACGACAAGATCATCCGGCCCACGGCCGTCTATACCGGGCCGGAGCCGAGGAAGTTCGTTCCCATCCAGGAGAGAAAGTGACTGAATCGCGTGACATGATGATTCGTGACATGGAAGCGCGTGACCAGGATATGTCACGCCGCATCACGTCACGCCTCAGCCCGTCACGAAGCATCACGTCACGTTTTAGTAAGCGATAAATGAGCACACAGATTTCCAACGTCCGCCCCAGGCCCGACAAGGTCCTGACCGACATCGTCGATTACGTCGGCGACTACACGGTGAAGAGCCGCGAAGCCTACGCCACGGCGCGCCTGTGCCTGATGGACACGCTGGGCTGCGGGCTGGAGGCGCTGGAATATCCTGCCTGCACCAAGCTCCTGGGACCGATCGTTCCCGGCACCGTCGTGCCGAACGGCGCCCGGGTGCCCGGCACCCCTTACCAGCTCGACCCCGTGGCCGCCGCTTTCAATATCGGCACGATGATCCGCTGGCTGGATTTCAACGACACCTGGCTCGCCGCCGAGTGGGGGCATCCGTCCGACAACCTGGGCGGCATACTGGCGAGCGCCGACTGGCTCTCCCGCAACCGGCTCGCGCAGGGGAAAAAGCCGCTGGCGATGCGCGACGTCCTGACGGCCATGATCAAGGCGCACGAGATCCAGGGCGTGATCGCGCTGGAGAACAGCTTCAATCGCGTGGGTCTGGACCACGTCGTCCTCGTGAAGGTTGCCTCCACCGCCGTCGTGACGCACATGATGGGCGGGAGCCGGGATGAGATCCTGAGCGCGATTTCCAATGCGTGGATAGATGGCCAATCGCTGCGCACCTACCGACACGCGCCGAACACGGGCTCGCGGAAGTCCTGGGCGGCGGGCGATGCGACGAGCCGGGCGGTGCGACTGGCGCTGATTGCCCTCACCGGCGAAATGGGCTACCCCTCCGCGCTGAGCGCGAAGACGTGGGGCTTCTACGACGTGCTGTTCAAGGGCAAGCCCTTCCGCTTCAAGCGTCCGTACGGGTCATACGTCATGGAGAACGTGCTGTTCAAGATTTCCTATCCGGCGGAGTTCCATGCCCAGACGGCGGTGGAGGCCGCGATCCAGCTGCATCCGCAGGTGAAAGATCGCCTCGATGACGTCAAGAAAATGGTCATCACCACGCACGAGTCGGCCATCCGCATCATCGACAAGAAGGGGCCGCTCGACAACCCGGCCGACCGCGACCACTGCATCCAGTACATGGTCGCCGTGCCGATCCTGTTCGGGCGGCTGACCGCGGCCGACTACGAGGACCAGGTCGCCGCCGACCCGCGCATCGACCAGCTGCGCGACCGGATCGTGTGCGTCGAGGACAAGCAGTTCACGAAGGATTACCACGACCCGGACAAGCGCTCCATCGCCAACGCCCTCACCGTCGAGCTGAAGGACGGCAAGAAACTCAGGGAGATCGTGGTCGAGTACCCCATCGGCCACAAGCGCCGCCGCAAGGAAGGCATGCCCGTGCTGGTGGAGAAGTTCAAGACCAACCTCGCGCGCCAGTTCGCCGAGAAGCAGCGCAACGCGATCCTGGAGCTGTGCCTGGACGCCAAGCGCCTCGAGGCGACGCCGGTCGACCAGTTCGTCGACCTGATGGCGCGCTGAAGCGAAAGGATCGCGCCATGTTCCGCAAGCTCCCCGCAACGCTCGCGCTCACCGGCCTCCTCGGCCTGGCGGGCTGCGCTTCCACGTACCAGCTCACCCTCATGCCGCGCGACAGCGGCAAGACGTATACCGGCGTCATGGAGGGCCTCGCCTCGGGGCAGGGCCCGATCTCGGTCACTATCGAGGGCAAGACGTACAACGGCACCTGGGTCGAGAGTGCGCCCGCCTACACCACCGGCTGGGTGAGCGGCGGCATGGGCTACGGCCATCGCGGCTGGGGCGGCTGGGGGGGCGGCGGCACGGTGCACATGGATACTCCGGGCGGCGGCGCGGCCAAGGCCCTGCTCACCGCTTCCGACGGCACGGGCCTGCGCTGCGACCTGCGCGGCACGCGCTCGGGCGGCGGCGGCGAGTGCCGCGACGACACGGGCAAGGAATACGATGTGCAGATCCGCCTCGCGGCGGTGCAAACGAAGTAAACCCTGAGAGAACCCAAAATGGCCAACGCCTTCGACACCCTCAAGACTTTCCAGCCCGCCGCCGGCAAGAGCGGCCAATACCATTCGCTGCCGGAGCTGGCGAAGACGTTCCCCAACGTGAAGAAGCTGCCGATCTCCATCCGCATCGTGCTGGAGAGCGTGCTGCGCAACGTCGACGGCAAGAAGGTGACCGAGGAGCACGTGAAGCAGCTCGCGGGCTGGCAGCCCAGGGGCGCGCGCACCGCGGAGATTCCCTTCATCGTCGCGCGGATCGTGCTGCAGGACTTCACCGGCGTCCCGGTGCTGGCCGACATCGCCGCGATGCGCAGCGTCGCGCAGAAGATGGGCAAGGACCCGAAGTCCATCGAGCCGCTGGCGCCCGTCGACCTCGTGGTCGACCACTCGGTGCAGATCGACCACTACGGCGCGCCGAACGTGCTCGACCTCAACATGAAGCTCGAGTTCTCGCGCAACCGCGAGCGCTACCAGTTCATGAAATGGGGCATGCAGGCCTTCGACACCTTCAAGGTCGTGCCCCCCGGCATCGGCATCGTGCACCAGGTGAACCTCGAGTACCTGGCGCGCGGCGTGTTCAAGAAGGGCGGCGTGTACTACCCGGATACGCTCGTGGGCACCGACAGCCACACGACGATGATCAACGGCATCGGCGTCGTGGGCTGGGGCGTGGGCGGCATCGAGGCCGAGGCCGGGATGCTCGGACAGCCGGTCTACTTCCTCACCCCGGACGTGGTCGGCGTGAACCTGAAAGGCAAGCTGCGCGAAGGCGTGACCGCGACGGACCTGGTCCTCACCGTGACCGAGCTGCTGCGCAAGGCCAAGGTCGTGGGCAAGTTCGTCGAGTTCTTCGGCGAAGGCACCGCGTCGCTGTCCGTCCCGGACCGCGCGACGCTCGCCAACATGGCCCCCGAGTACGGCGCGACCATGGGCTTCTTCCCGGTGGACGACAAGACCATCGACTACATGCGCTACACCGGCCGCACGGACGAGGAGGTTTCGGACCTGGAGGCCTATTTCAAGGCGCAGGAGATGTTCGGCGTCTCGAGGAAGGGCGACATCGAGTATTCCGAGGTCGTGGAGCTGGACCTCGATACCGTGCGCACCTCCGTCGCGGGCCCGAAGCGCCCGCAGGACCGCATCGAGCTGGGCGACTTGAAGGGCAAGTTCACCGAGCTCTTCTCCGCGCCCGCGGCGAGCAACGGCTTCTCCAAGAAGCCCGAGGACCTGGGCAAGCGCGTGAAGACGAAGGACGGCGTGGACCTGGGATCCGGCGACGTGCTCATCGCCGCGATCACCTCCTGCACCAACACCTCGAACCCCAGCGTGCTGATCGGCGCCGGAATCCTGGCCAGGAAGGCCGTGGCCAGGGGCCTCGCGGTCGCGCCCCACATCAAGACCTCGCTGGCACCCGGATCGCGCACCGTGACCAGCTACCTCAAGGCCGCCGGCCTCATCGAGCCGCTCGAGAAGCTGGGCTTCTTCGTGTCCGCCTACGGCTGTACCACGTGCATCGGCAACGCGGGGCCGCTCGCCGAGTCGATCGACCAGGCGATCGTCGACAACGACCTCGTGTGCGCCGCGGTGCTCTCCGGCAACCGCAACTTCGAGGCGCGCATCCATCCCAACCTGCGCGCGAACTTCCTCGCCTCGCCGCCGCTGGTCGTGGCCTACGCCATCGCGGGCACGATCCTGAAGGACCTCGAGACCGAGCCGCTGGGCACGGGCTCCGATGGCAAAGCCGTGTACCTCCGGGACATCTGGCCCACCAGCGACGAGATCAACGCGCAACTCGGCCACGTGCGCAATCCGCAGGAGGCGCGCCGGCTCTACGGCGACTTCACCAAGGACAACCCGCTCTGGGCGGACGTGCCCGGCGCGAGCGGCCAGGCGTACAACTGGCCCAAGTCCACGTACATCGCCGAGCCGCCCTTCTTCGAGGGCTTCGGCATGAGCGCGGGCAAGGCCCACGACGTGAAGGGCGCCAGGCCGCTCGCGATCCTCGGCGACTCGGTCACGACCGACCACATCTCCCCCGCCGGCTCCATCAAGGACACCTCGCCCGCGGGCAAGTACCTCATCGCCAACGGCGTGCAGAAGGCCGACTTCAACAGCTACGGCGCGCGCCGCGGCAACCACGAGGTGATGATGCGCGGCACGTTCGCCAACGTGCGCATCAAGAACCTCATGATCCCGGGGAAGGCGGACGGCACGCGCGTGGAGGGCGGGGTCACGCTCTTCCAGCCCGGCGGCGAGCAGATGTCCATCTACGACGCCGCGATGAAGTATGTCGCGCAGAAGACGCCCACGATGGTCTTCGCCGGCGAGGAGTACGGCTCGGGGTCGTCGCGCGACTGGGCCGCCAAGGGCACGATGCTGCTCGGGGTGAAGGCCGTGTGCGTGCGCTCGTACGAGCGTATCCACCGCTCCAACCTCGTCGGCATGGGCGTCCTTCCGCTGCAGTTCAAGGGAGCCGACTCGGTGCAGACCCTCGGACTCGCGGGCGACGAGACCTTCGACGTGGTCGGCCTCGAGAACGGCATCAGGCCGCAGATGGACGTGACGCTCGTCATCCATCGCAAGGACGGCTCGAAGAAGGAGGTGGCGGTGTTGCTGCGCATCGACACGCCGATCGAGGTGGACTACTACCTGCACGGCGGCATCCTGCCCTACGTCCTGCGTGAGCTGATCGCGAAGCAGCCGGTCGCCGCGGTGAGCGCCTGAGGTCCTTCGGGCTGGTGTGCCTGCTGGCCCTCCTCTGGGGAGCCAGCTTCCCCATCATCAAGGTCGCGGTCGAGACCCTTCCGCCGCTCACGGTGGCCGCGGGCCGCGCGCTGCTGGGCGGCCTGCTCCTGCTCGCCCTGCTCGGCCCGCGCGTGCGGGTGTTGTGGCACGAAGCGCGCAGCGGCGACTGGTTCGTGTCGCAGGCGATGTTCAACGTGGTGCTGCCGTGGACCCTGGTCGCGTGGGCCTCGCGGATCATCGAGGCGGGCCTCACGACGGTGCTCAATTCGCTCTCGCCGATCTTCGTCTTCCTGATCACCTGGGCGGTCACCCGCCACGAGCCGGCGACGCCGCGCAAGTTCGTGGGCGTCACGCTGGGCATCGCCGGCGTGGTGGTCATAGTGGGGCCTAGCGCGCCCGGCGGGCTGGGCACGCACCTCGTCGCGGAGCTCGCGTGCGTGGCCGGCTCGCTTTCGTACGGCATCGCCGCGGTGGTCGGCCGGCGCTACGACCGCCTGCCCGCCCTCGTCCCCGCGGCGGGATCGGTGCTCACGGGTGCCGCCATCCTGGTTCCGCTTGCCGCCTTCTTCGAGGGATGGCCGGCGGGAGCTTCGATGCGATCGTCGCTCGCGGTGCTCGCGCTGGCGATCCTCTCGACCGGCGTGGCCTTCGTCGTCTACTTCCGGCTGCTCGCCACGATCGGCTCGATCGCCACCGCGAGCCAGGCCTACCTGCGGATCATGGTCGGCGTGGGATTGAGCGTGCTGCTGTTGGGCGAGCAGCTGCAGCCCACGCACTGGATCGGGCTCGCGCTCGTCATCGCGGGCGTGGTCGCCATGACCCTGCGAAGGAGGCTCGCCTGAGCCTGCTCGGCCCACGACCTCGCAGGCTGCCCGCAACCGCCTAGAAATCGCCCTCTGCCTGCGCCGCCTCCTCGCGCAGGCGCGCGCGGCGGTGTTGCCAGAGAGCAAAGGCTGCCGATGCGACCGAAAGCGCGAGCAGCGTCCCCGAGATCGGTCGCGTGACGAAGAGCCACGGATCCGGGTCGTCGGCGATCGCGCGGATGAGGTTGGTCTCGATCTGGTCGCCCAGGATCACGCCGAGGATGAAGGGCGCGAGCGGAAGCCCCGCCTTCACCATGGCGTAGCCCAGCACGCCGAAGGCCAGGAGCACGTACACGTTGGCCATCGTGTTGTTGAGCGCATAGGCGCCCACCACGCAGAGCACGAGGATCACCGGATAGAGCAGCGTCTTGGGAACCATCACCACGCGCAGCGCCCAGCGCGCGGCCAGGCCCGTCACCACCACCATCACCGGGTGCGCCACGATGTAGGCCGCGAAGATGCCGTAGGCGAGCGTGGTCTGCTGGGAGATGAAGAGCGGTCCGGACTGGATGCCGTGGATCGCGAGCGCGCCCAGCATCACGGCGGTCACGGCATCGCCGGGGATGCCGAAGGCCATGATGGTGACGAGCGAGCCGCCGACGTTCGCGTTGTTCGACGCTTCCGAGGCGATGATGCCCTCGGCCGAGCCCTTGCCGAATTCCTCGGGATGGCGCGAGAGCTTCTTCGCCTGGTCGTAGGCCATCATGTTGGCCGCGCTGCCGCCGATCGCGGGCAGCACGCCGATCCACACCCCGATCATCGACGTCCACACGAGCACGAACGGCCGCGCCAGGATCTCGCCGATCACCTTGGTGTGGGAAACGGCGAGCCGCGCGACCCCGGCGACCGCGTGGGCCGCACGCTTCGCGCGTCCCATCTGCTCGACGTCGCCCATGATCTGCGCGAAGGCGAACACGCCGATCAGCACCGGCAGGAACTGGATGCCGCCCTCGAGGAACTCGATGCCGAGCGTGAGCCGCGGCGCTCCCATCATCGGGTCGTTGCCGAGGACTGTGACCACCAGGCCGAGCACCCCGGCGAGCAGCCCCTTGGCGAGCGAGGACTCGACCAGGCCGGCGACCATCGACAGCGCCAGCACGAAGAGCGAGAAGAATTCCCACGGCCCGAACTTGAGCGCGAAGGCCGCGAGCGGGCCGGTGGCGGCGATGAGGAACACGCCTCCCAGCAGCCCGCCGAAGAAGGAAGCCCAGATGCCGAGCCACACGGCGCGGCCGGGCTCGCCCTTCTTCGCCATCGGGAACCCGTCGAACATCGTCGCGACCGACGAGGGCGTGCCGGGAATCCCCAGCAGCGTGGCGGTGATGAGGCCACCCGCGGAGCCCCCCACGTAGATGCCCGTCATCGCGGCCAGTCCCTGCAGCGGATCGAGGCCGAACGTGAACGGCAGGGCCACGATGATCGTGAGGGTTATGGTGACGCCGGGCAGCGCCCCCCCGATCACGCCGACCAGCGTGCCCACCACGAGCGGCGCCAGGTACTTGAGCTGGACGATGTTGACGATGCCCGCGGCGAGGTTCTCGTACATCAGAATCCCGTCCACCGCCCGCGCGGCAACAGCACGTGCAGGTAATGCTCGAAGACGTAGTAGACGACGCCCGTGGCCACCAGCGCGACGGCGGCGATGAGGGCCCAGCGGGCCGCCGCCCTTGGGCGCTCGAGCACACCGGGCAGGGCGATCAGGAAGATGAACGTGGCAACGCGAAACCCGAGCCAGGGCAGGGCCAGCGTGTACGCGGCGAAGGTGGCGAACGCGACGGCGACCAGCCCATAGCTGGGCGTGCCTGCGGCCTTCGCGGGCGCCGGCGCCGCTCGTCGCCGCCGCGCGACCACGTCCGCGACCACGAGCCAGAGCGCGAAGAGCGCCGCGATGCCGAGCACGATCCGCGGGTAGAACCCCGGACCCACCGGCAGCATGGGATGGCGTTCGAGGCCGGCGGTGCCCCAGAGCAGCGCGAGGCTCGCCGCGAGGACGGCGAGCCCCGTGTACCCGTCGCGGCCCACCTCAGCGCTTGAGCATGCCGAGGTCGCGGGCGAGGCTTTGGTTCAGCTTGTCGTTTTCCTTGAGGAACTCGGTGTACTGGCGGGGCGCGAGGTAGTGCACCTGCGTGCCCTGCTTGCGCATCGCCTCGGCGAACGCAGGCTCCTTCGCCGCCGCGGCGCACGCCGCGTCAAGCTTGGCCTTCACATCGGGCGGCGTCCCCTTCACGGCGAGCAGGCCGCGGTTCACGGCATACGTGACGTCGATGCCGAGCTCCTTCAGCGTCGGCAGGTTGGGAAGCTCGGGCACGCGCTTGTCGGTGGCGATGGCGAGGAACTTGAGCTCGCCCGCGTCCACCTTGCCCTTCTGCGTGAGGTTGGATTCGCCCAGGTCGATGTGGCCGCCGAGGAGCGCGTTCATGCGCGGCGCGGTGCCGTCGTACGGTACGTACTTGAACTTGATGCCCGCGGCCTTCTCGACCAACGCGGGGAAGAAGTGGCTGGTCGAGCCGAGCGATGCGCCCACGCTGATTTGCCCCGGCCGCGCCTTCGCGTCGGCGACCATGGCCTTCATGTCTGACCAGGGCGTCTTCGGGCTCGCGGTCACGATCGAGGGCGTGGCCGACACGAGGCAGATCGGCTCGAAGTCTTCCCACTTCACGTCGGCCACGCCCGTGTAGTAGGTCGAGTGGATCGAATCGTGGACGGCGAAGATGGTGTAGCCGTCGGGCGGCGAATCCTTCGCCTCCTTGGCGCCCTTGGTGCCCGAGGCGCCGCCCACGTTGGCGATCACGACCGTCTGGCCGAGGTGCTTCTGCAGGTGCGGGGCGAAGGCGCGATAGATCACGTCCGTGTCGCCCCCGGCGGCCCAGGGAACGATCAGCTTGATCGGGCGGTCGGGATAGGCGGCGACGGCGGGTACGGCGAGGACACAGAGAGCGGCGAGCAGTGCGCGGCGTTTCATGATTTCCTCCGGTGGGATTCTCGGCAGAGTTTAGACTCCTGCGCTCGACCCCCACAATCGGAAAAGAGTTCATGCGCATTGGACTGCTGGGAGGAGGTGTGATCGCGCGGCTGTTCCTCGAGGACTTCGCGCGCAACCCCGCGGAGGACGCGAGGGTCGTCGCCATCGCCGGGCGCAGCCCCGCGTCGCGAGGCTCGGCGCTCGCCCGCGAGTTCGGCATCCCGTTCGTGGTCGGCACGCCCGACCTCGTCGCCGCGGGCCCCGACCTTGTCATCGAAGCGGCCTCGCACGAAGCCGTGAGGGAGCATGCCGAAAGGCTCCTCGACCAGCGGATTTCGGTGATGCTGCTCTCGGGCGGGGCGCTCGCCGACGACAAGCTGCGCGAGCGCCTGGAGCACGCCGCGCGCGCCAACCGCGCCCTGCTCTACGTGCCCTCGGGCGGCATCGGTGGGCTCGACGCGCTCAAGGCCGCGTGCGCCGCCGGCGTGGACGAGGTGAGCATCGCGGTCACCAAGCCGCCCGCCGCATGGAAAGGCATTGCGTTCGTCGAGGCCCTCGGCCTCGACCTGGACGCACTCCCCGGCGAAACGGTCCTTTTCGAAGGAAGCGCGCGCGAAGGCGTGCCGCACTTTCCCGCCAACGTGAACATCGCGGCCGTGCTTTCGCTCGCGGGCATCGGCTTCGACCGCACGCGCCTGAAAGTCGTGTCCGATCCGTCACTGCGGTTCAATACGCACTTCATCCGCGTAAAAGGCCGCACCGGTACCATCGACGTTCGCTTCGAAAGCGTTCCCAGCCCCGACAACCCCAAGACCGCGCTGCTCGCCTGCTACAGTGCGCTCGCAGCCTACCGCCAGTTCACCTCACCCGTGCGCTACGGGACCTAGCCTCCACAAGGACAAACTTGAAATACGTGATCGACATCGGCGACCGCCCTTCCCTCCCCGTCGAGGGCAGCGACGCCCGCTTTCCCGTCGGCCGCATCTACTGCGTCGGCCGCAACTACGCCGACCATGCACGCGAGATGGGCCACGACCCCGACCGCGAGCCGCCGTTCTTCTTCATGAAGGCCGCGAACTCCATCGTGCAGAGCGGCTCGACCATCGGCTACCCGGTGGGCACCAAGGACGTGCACCACGAGATCGAGATGGTCGTCGCGCTATCGAAGGGCGGGAAGGACATCCCCATCGAAAAGGCGCTCGAGCACGTCTTCGGCTACGCGGTCGGCCTCGACATGACGCGCCGCGACATCCAGGGCGAGGCGAAGAAGATGGGCCGCCCGTGGGAAATGGGCAAGAGCTTCGACGAGTCCGCGCCGATCTCGACGCTCCAGCCGGCCTCGAAGGTGGGACACCCCGCCAAGGGCGCGATCTGGCTCAAGGTGAACGGGCAGGTGAAGCAGCAGGGTGACCTGGCGATGCAGATCTGGAGCGTGCCCGAGCAGATCAACTACCTTTCGAGCTTGATCACGCTCCAGCCGGGCGACCTCATCTTTTCCGGTACGCCCGCCGGCGTGGGCCCCGTCAAGGCGGGCGACAAGCTCGAGGGGCACGTGGACGGCGTAGGGGACCTGGCGGTCACCTACAGGGATTAGGCGCCGCTCAGGTCGTTAAAACCTGAATCGCAAGAGGTCGCGGAGAAGAGCAGAGGGCCGCAGAGTAAACCCGATGCGTGTGTTCGAGCGAGGGCGAGGCGGGCTCGAAACTCTTGCCCGCTGCTGCCTGGCCATCGGTGTTCTGCGGCTCCGAGGTGAGCCGGTTGGAGCGGTCGGCTAGAGGATCTGCCTGCCCACCCACCAGGCTACGCCGGCGATGAATGCCGACGCGGGAATGGTGAAGATCCACGCCCAGACGATGTTGCCCGCCACGCCCCAGCGGACCGCCGACACCTTGCGTGTCGAACCCACGCCCACGATCGCGCCCGTGATGGTGTGCGTGGTGGAAACGGGAACGCCAAGCCCGGTCGCGGTGAAGAGCATGATCGCCCCTCCCGCCTCGGCACAGAAGCCGTGCACGGGCTTGAGCTTGGTGATCTTCTGGCCCATCGTCTTCACGATGCGCCAGCCGCCGAAGAAGGTCCCGAGGCCGATCGCGACGTAGCAGGCCACGATCACCCACGCGGGCACGTGGTCGTGCGCGCCCTCGATGTTGGCCGCGATGAGCAGCATCCAGATGATGCCGATGGTCTTCTGCGCGTCGTTGCCTCCGTGGCCCAGGCTGTAGGCGGCGGCCGAAAGCAGCTGCAGGCGCCGGAACCAGCGGTCGATGCGCGCCGGTGGAGTCCTGCGGAAGATCCAGGCAACGGCCACGAGCAGCAGGCCCCCGAGCACGAAGCCCATGATGGGCGAGAGGAAGATGAAGGCCACCGTCTTCACGATGCCCGCCGACACGAGCCCCGAGAAGCCCACCTTCACCACCGCCGCGCCGATGAGCCCGCCGATGAGCGCATGGGAGGAGGACGAGGGAAGGCCGAAGTACCACGTGATCGCGTTCCAGCTGATCGCGCCGGCGAGCGCCCCGAACACCACGTAGTGGTCGATGATGGACGGGTCCACGATCCCCTTGCCCACCGTGGCGGCGACCTTGAGGTGGAAGATGAAGATCGCGACGAAGTTGAAGACGGCCGCGAAGGCCACGGCGTGGTGCGGGCGCAGCACGCCGGTGGAGACCACCGTGGCGATCGAGTTGGCCGCGTCGTGCAGCCCGTTCATGAAGTCGAATGCCAATGCCAGGGCGACCAGGAAGATCAGGACGCCGAGGGTCATTTCCATCCGTCAGGTGTTCTCGAGCGAGATGCCTTCGGACAGGTTGGCCACGTCGAGGCAGCGGTCGGTGATCGCCTCGAGCAGCTCGTAGATCGCCTTCATCTTGATGATCTCGCGCACGTCCTGCTCCTCGCGGAACAGGCGCGAGACCGCCGAGCGCATCACGCGGTCGGCGTCGGATTCGAGGCGGTCCAGCTCCTCGCAGATCCTGAGGATGTCCTCGAACTTGTGGTTGTCCACGCCCAGCTGGAAGACCACGTCCTTCACGCGCTCGCAGCACTGAACGCCGATTTCCGCCAGGCGCGAGGTCTCGGGCGTGATCTTGCGGATGTCGTAGAGGGTCACCGTCTCGGCCGCGTCCTGGATGAGGTCGCAGATGTCGTCCATCGCGTTCACCAGCTGGTGGATCTGGTCGCGATCGAGCGGCGTGATGAAGGTCTTGTGGAGCAGCCGGATCGCATCGGCCGTGATGCGGTCGGCGGCGTGCTCCGCGTCGTCGATCATCCGCGCGTGGGTGTCGCGGTTGTCGAAGTCGCTCATCATCGCCTTCAACGCCCGGCCGGCACGGACTACCTGCTCGCCGTGGGCATTGAAGAGGTCGAAGAAGCGGCCTTCCTTGGGGAGCAAGCGTCCGAACATGGCGCGCAGTGTACCCGATGGGGTTCGTATATAATGCGCCGCATGCGACCGACCAAAGACATCGGAACCTCCTTCCGCCTCCCCGGCGGAGTGTCGGCGCGCTGCGTTCTCCGGAAGCACTGAAGTCCCCCTCGCAGTCCTGATGCCCGCCGCGTTCCAAGCGCGACGGCGGCATTGACGCAATCCATTCCGGAAGAAAAAGAACGTGGATACCCTGCTCCAGTATTTCCAGGCCCTGCATCCGCGCCGGTGGTTCACCGGCCTGTGGCTGAACTCCGACTTCCGCAAGCTCTGGGGGTCGCTCACGATCGTCCACTTCGGCGGGCAGATCACGTTCCTCGCGCTTCCGCTCACGGCGGCGATCGCGCTGAACGCCTCGCCCTTCGAAGTCGGGGTGCTCACGGCGCTCGAGGCCTTGCCCTACCCGCTTTTCGGACTCTTCGCCGGCGTGATCGTGGACCGCACGCGCAAGCTGCCGATGATCATCGCGAGCGACGTGGGCCGTGGGCTTGCGCTCGGGGCGATTCCCGTTTGCGCGTGGCTGGGCTGCCTCAGCATGGGGCTGCTCTACGTCGTGGGCTTCATCGTGGGGATGCTCACCGTGATCGGCTGGCCGGCCTACCAGGTGTTCATGACGGAGCGCGTGGGCCGCGACAACCTGGTCGAGGCGAACGCGAAGATCGGCGTGTGCGATTCGGCCGCGCAGCTGATCGGGCCCGGCCTCGCGGGGGCGTTGATCCAGTGGCTCACCGCGCCGATCGCGATCCTCGTGGATGCCTTCTCGTTCTTCCTTTCGGCGTGGCTGCTGCGCGGCATTCCGCCCAGGGAGAGCGACGTGCCCAAGGTGGTTTCGCGCTCGGTGAAGGAGGAGATCCGCGAGGGCCTGCTCGTGATCTGGCACAACCGGACGCTGCGCGCGCTCGTGTGGGCGATCGGTTTGTGGCAGGTGTTCCGCCACGCGTTCATCGCCATCGTCGTCCTGTACGCGGCGCGGGAGCTTTCTTTCTCCGCCGGGCACGTGGGGGTGCTTTTCATGACGGCGGGCCTGGGTTCGCTCGCCGCTGCCGGTGTCGTGGCTCCGCTCAACAAGCGCTACGGCATGGGCCCGGTAATGCTCGTGGGCCTCGGCGGGACCGGCGTCGCGTGGCTCATCATGGGCGCGGCCACGGGTCCCTTCTGGGTGGCGTCGCTCTTCTTTGGCGGCGGCCTCTTCCTGCTCGACCTGTCGGCGATGGTCTTCTTCATCAACTACCTGTCGCTTCGCCAGGGCTTGACCCCCGACCGCCTCCTGGGCCGTGTGACGGCGACCATGATCTGCCTCACGGTTTCCACCGCGCCCCTGGGTGGCCTGCTGGGCGGCTGGGTCGCCGAGCACCTGGGGCTGCGCGTGGCGATGATCATGGCGGGCGTGGGCGCCCTGCTGCTGGCCCCCTTGGTCACCTGGCTCTCCCCGATCGGCCGCCTGCGCGGGCTCCCCAAGGAGGCTCCAACCTCCACGCAGAGCGTGGCCGAGGAGATGGCAGGCCCCGGACCCGCCTAAACCAAACACCGAAGAACCGGGGCCAGGTACGGGACAGGTACTTGTGCCAGGTCTCTCCTAGGGGGCCCTAGGAGAGACCTGGCACAAGTACCTGTCCCGTACCTGGCCCCGGTGTTTGGCTTTCCTGAATCCGGGCGGGGACTTGGGTGCGTCGAACCTGTCATGAAGCCCCGGGAAACCCGATAATGGCCGCCGCCTTGGCCCTCGGAGAAGAATATGGAAGAGTCGGTCGCGCTGGTCGCGATCGTGGCGATGGTGGCGAGCTTCGGCCTGCCGCTCGCCTTGGTCGCGCTGGTCCTGTACTACAAGC
>CAMPHL010000011.1 GCA_946885905.1 uncultured Pseudomonadota bacterium
TGCGCGTGCTGGCATGAAAGCCGCCAATGCCTGGACGCTTGCCGCGGGAATGCTTTTCGGGTTCGGGCTGGCCCTGTCCACGATGATCCGGCCCGAAGTGGTGCTCGACTTCCTGCGCGGCGCCGACATGGGATTGCTCCTCGTCCTGGGCAGCGCCGTCGTCGTCACCTTCCTCGCGTACCGGCTCGCGCCGCGCTTCATGCGCCGCCCCTTCGCGGCGGAAGCGTTCCTTGCGCATCCCTCCGATCTGTCCGCCCGGACGCTGGGCGGAGCGGCCCTCTTCGGGGTAGGGTGGGGCCTTTCCGGCGTCTGTCCCGGCCCCGCCATGGCCGGGCTGGGCGCGGGAAACTGGGCGCTCGGCATCGCGCTGGTCGCGATGGTGGCCGGCGCCTGGTTCCAGGGCCGGTTCTTCGGAGACGCTCGATGAAATCTTGCCTTGCGTTGCTGCTCGCATGCGGCCTGGCCGCCGTGGGCGAGGCGCGCGCCTATTGCATCCAGAACGAGCTCGGCAATCGCGACGTCTTCGTCGAGCAGGACGAACTGAAGGACAAGCTGCGCGAGGATCGCATGCTGCGCCTCCTGCTCAAGCCCGGCCAGAAGGAATGCTGCCGCAACCTCGCGTGCAATCCCGGCGGCCGCAGCGAATCCACCGTCGAGCTCCACGTGACGGTGCTGGGCGAGCCCGAATACAAATGCGCGCCCGAGAAGGTGGAGACCGTCAAGATCACCGGCGACGGCCTCATGCGCATCCAGCGCAATCCCTACAAGAGCCAGCTCTCTCCCTATATCGTCCGCATCCGCAGCGGCCAGAAGGACCTCACCGGCCCGCGCGGCGTCACCTGCCTCGAGAAGAAAGGAAAACAATGAAACGCCGTAGCTTCGCCCTCGCAGCCCTCGCCGCCGTGCTGCTGCCCGCCGCCGCCGTCGCGCAGACCGCCTACCCCGAGCGCACCATCACCATGATCGTGCCGTTCCCGCCCGGCGGCGTGGCCGACATCACCGCACGGCCCGTCGCAGCGGCGATGACCAACTACCTGAAGCAGACCGTTGTCGTCGAGAACAAGGCCGGCGCCGGCGGCGGCGTGGGCATGCAGCACGTGGCGCGCGCCAAGCCCGACGGCTACACGATCCTGCTCGCGCTCTCGTCGATCTCGATCATTCCCGAGGCCGACAAGGTCCTTGGCCGCGACCAGATGTACCAGTTGAACCAGCTCGTGCCGATCGCGCGCTTCACCGCCGACCCCACGGTCTTTGCGGTGCGCGCCGACGCGCCGTGGCAGTCGGTAAAGGATTTCGTCGAATCCGCGAAGAAGGCCCCGGGCTCGATCCCGTACGGCTCCTCCGGCAACTACGGCACGATGCACGTGCCGATGGAGATGTTCAACGCGTCGGCGGGGACGAAGACCCTGCACGTGCCCTTCACCGGCGCCGGCCCGGCGATCACCGCGCTCCTCGGCGGCCAGGTGCAGGCCCTTTCGACCGGCCCGTCCTCGATCATGGGCCACTACAAGGCGGGCAAGGTGCGCGTGCTGGCGACGTGGGGCGAATCGCGTCACCCGGCGCTGCCCGACGAGCCGACTCTGAAGGAGCTGGGATACGACGCGCAGTTCTCGCAGTGGACGGGCCTGTTCGTGCCCGCGGGCACACCCGAGCCGGTGATCGCGAAGCTGCGCGAGGCCGCGCGCGCCGCGCTCGAAGATCCCATGTTCAAGGCCGCGCTCGCGCAGGTGGAGACGCCGGTCCAATACCTCGACCAGCCGCAGTTCAAGTCCTTCTGGGACAACGACGCGCGCAAGCTCGCCGACGTGGTGAAGAAGATCGGCAAGATCGAATGAGGGCCGCGCTCCTCGCGGCCGCGCTCCTCCTTCCGATCCCAGCGGCTGCCGCGGAGCCCGCCCGCGATCCAGCGCTGCACGCCCTCTTCGACCGCGAGTTCAGGCGCGGCCTCGACGAGTTCCCCGAACGCGCCACGTTCCTCGGCATCGAAGGCTACGACGAGCGCCTGGCCGACCGATCGCCCTCCGCCGTCGCGCGCCGCAAGGCCCACGCCCGCGAGCTCGTGGGGGAGCTCGAGCGCTTCGACCCCGCCAGGCTCTCGGCGCAGGATCGGATCTCGCGCGAGGTGGCGCTGTACAACGCGCGCCTGGACGTCGAGGAGAACGCGATCTACGGCGACTTGCCGTTCTCCGTCACCGACTCCTTCATGCCGGTTTCCTCGACGGGCGGCCCCCACTCGGGCCTGGTGAACCTCGCCAAGGCGACGCGCTTCCGCACCGAGCGTGATTACGAGAACTACCTGAAGCGGCTCGACGCGGTGCCGCGCCTGATCGAGCAGCACATCGCCACGATGCGCGCGGGCATGAAGAGCGGATGGATGCCGCCGGCCGAAGCGATGACGAAGGCGGCCGCGCAATTCGCGCTCTTCGCGGCCGCCGACGCGAAGGCCACTCCGCTCTGGCGTCCGTTCGCGGAATTCCCGCGCGACGTCCCCGAGGCGAGGCGCGCTCGCCTCGCGCAACGCGGCGAGGAGGCGCTCTCGAAGAAGGTGCACCCGGCGTTCGCCGAGTTGAAGCGGTTCGTCGAATCGGAGTACCTGCCGCTCGCCCGCAAGCCGCTCGGCGCCATCACGCTGCCCGGCGGCGAGCGCTACTACGACGTGCGCGTGCGGCGCAACACGACCACGACGCTCAAGGCCGAGGAGATCCACCGGATCGGGTTGGCCGAGGTGGCGCGCATCCGCGCGGAAATGGACAAGGTGATCGCATCCACCGGCCACAAGGGCACGTTCGCCGAGTTCGTGCAGTTCGTGAACAGCGACCCGCGCTTCTTCTTCGCTTCCGCCGCCGAGCGCCTCGCCGCCTACCGCGACATCGCCAAGCGGGCGGACGCGGAACTGCCGAGGCTCTTCGCGGAGCTGCCCCGCGCGCCCTACGGCATACGGCCGATGGAAGCCTACGAGGGCGACAACGCGGACAACTATTCGCGCCCCGCCATCGACGGCAGCCGCGCCGGGTTCTTCAACGCCAACGTGAACAACCTCAAGGACCGGCCCTCCTACGAGATGGAGGCCGTGCTGCTGCACGAGACCGTGCCCGGCCACCACCTGCAGATCGCGCGCCAGCAGGAGCTCAAGGACCTGCCGCTCTTCCGGCGCTCGAGCGGCTACGTCGCGTACAGCGAGGGATGGGGCCTGTACGCCGAGACCCTGGGCTACGAGATGGGCTTCTACAAGGATCCCTACATGCATTTCGGCGCGCTCTGGGCCGAGGCGATGCGCGCATGCCGCCTGGTGATCGACACCGGCATCCACACCAAGGGCTGGGGCCGCGAGCAATCGATCCGCTACATGATGGACAACGCGGGCCTCAAGCCCGGGTTCGCCACCTCGGAGATCGACCGCTACATCAACACGCCCGGGCAGGCGCTGGGCTACAAGATCGGCGAGCTGCGGATCAAGGCGATGCGGGCGAAAGCCCGCGAGGCGCTGGGCGAGCGCTTCGACCTGCGCCGCTTCCACAACGCCGTGCTGGACGACGGGCCCCTGCCCCTCACCGTGCTCGAATCCAGGATCGACGAATGGATCGACAAGCAGCGCTGAGGCGGTTCCGGCTCGTTCTCTTGGCTGCGTGGGCGGCCGGGACATTGGCCGCCGCGGCGGCGGAGCCGGGGCGCAACGCCGAGCTGCACGCGCTCTTCGAACGCGAGTTCATGAACTCCGTCGAGGAAGCGCCCGAGCTCGGGACCTACCTGGGCCTCGACGGCTACGACGCCCGGGTGACCGACCTCTCGCCCGAGGCGATCGCGCGCCGCAACGCGCGCGTGGCGAAGGTGAAGGCCGAGATCGCCCGCTTCGACCCGAAGGCGCTCAACCGCCAGGACCGGATTTCGATCGAGGTGTTCGTCGAGCGCCTCGAGCGCTCCGAGCGCGAGCTCTCCTTCTACGAGGGGCTGCCCTTCGGACCGTCCGACGGATGGTCGCGCGTGTCCTCCATGGGCGGCCCGCAATTCACGCTCCCGTTCATCGTTCGCGCCACGCGCTTTCGCGGCCTGGCCGACTACGAGAACTACCTGAAGCGCCTCGAGGCCCTGCCGCGGCAGCTCTCGCAGGAAATGGACCTCATGCGCGCCGGCATGAAATCGGGCTGGATGCCGCCGCGCGAGGCGATGCAGCGGGTGCCCGCGATGCTGGAGACTTTCGCCGCGGCGAGCCGCAAGGTCCTCGGGCAGGGCGTGCATCCAGCCTTCGCGGCGCTCAAGCGCTTCATGGAAGCCGAGTACATCCCCGCATGCCGCGACAAGCTGGCGGCCTCGACGCTTCCGGGCGGGCCGGCGTACTACGGCCACCTCATGCGCTCGCAGACGACCACCGCGTTGAACGCGCAAGAGGTGCACGCGCTGGGGTTGAAGGAGGTTGCGCGCATCCGCGCGGCGATGGACGAGGTGATCGCGACAACGGGCTTCAAGGGCACGTTCGCGGAGTTCAACGCCTTCATCTACAAGGACAAGCGGTTCTTCTTCGGCAAGCCCGAGGAGCGCCTGCGCGCCTACCGCGACATCGCCAAGCGCGCGGACGCCGAGCTGCCGAAGCTCTTCGCGGAGCTCCCGCGCATGCCCTACGGCATCCGCGCGATGGAAGCCTACGAGGGCGACAACTCCGATTACTACTCGGGTCCGGCGCTCGACGGCTCGCGCGCCGGGTTCTTCTCGGCCAACGTGAACAAGCTCGAGAACCGGCCCTCGTGGGAGATGGAGGCGACGCTCCTGCACGAAGCGGTGCCCGGCCACCACCTGCAGATCGCACGCGCGCTGGAGCTGGGGGACCTGCCGCGGTTTCGGCGGGCCGGCGGATTCACCGCGTATTCGGAAGGCTGGGCGCTCTACGCCGAGAGCCTGGGCTTCGACATGGGCTTCTACAAGGACCCGTACCAGCACTTCGGGCGCCTGGTGCTCGAGATGCTGCGCGCAGTCCGGCTGGTGATCGATACCGGCATCCATGCGAAAGGCTGGACGCGGGAGCGATCGATCGCGTATTTCGTCGACAACGGCGCGGGCGGGCGCGATTACGCCGAGGCGGAGGTCGACCGCTACATCGTATTGCCGGGCCAGGCGCTGGCGTACAAGATCGGCGAGCTGCGCATCCGCGCGCTGCGCGAAAAAACCCGCTCCGCGCTGGGCGGGCGCTTCGACTTGCGCCGCTTCCATAATGTGGTGCTGGACGACGGCGCCCTGCCGCTCGACGTGCTCGAGCGGCGCGTCGACGAGTGGATCAACAACGAGAAAGGACGCAAATCGTGAAACAGCTCCTCGCCATCGCCGCTTTCGCGCTCGCCGCGCTTCCCGCGCCGGCACAGCAGTACTTCTCCAAGGTCGAGATCAAGGCCACGAAGCTCACCGGCACCACGTACATGCTCACCGGCGCGGGCGGCAACATCGGCCTCTCGGCCGGCGAGGACGCGGTGTTCGTGATCGACGACCAGTTCGCGCCGCTCACGCCGAGGATCCTGGCGGCCATCGCCGCGATCACGCCCAAGCCGGTGAAGTTCGTGTTGAACACCCACTGGCACTTCGACCACACGGGCGGCAACGAGAACCTCGGCAAGGCCGGCGCGATCATCGTGGCGCACCAGAAAGTGCGCAAGCGCATGAGCACCGACGAGGTGATCGTATTCATCAACATGAAGACCAGGCCCGACCCGAAGGAGGCGCTGCCGGTGCTCACGTTCTCGGCCGACATGACCTTCCACATCAACGGCGAGGAAGTGCGCGCGATCCACATGCCCAATGCCCACACCGACGGCGACTCGGTCGTGCACTTCACCGGCTCGGACGTCGTGCACATGGGCGACATCTACTTCAACGGGTTCTATCCGTTCATCGATGCCGAAAGCGGCGGTTCGGCCGACGGCGTGGTCGCCGCCTGCGACAAGGTGCTCGCGTTCGTCACCGACAAGACCAGGATCATCCCGGGGCACGGGCCGCTTTCGAACGCCGCCGAGCTCAAGGCCTACCGCGATGTCGTCGCGACCGTCTCCTCGCGCGTGAAGGCGCTCGTGGCCCAGGGCAGGACGCTGGAGGAGATCAAGGCCGCGGGCGTTTCGAAGGAGTTCGACGAGAAATGGGGCAAGGGCTTCATCAAGTCCGAGCGCTTCGCCGAGATGCTCGCCCGCCCCTTGCTGAAGCGTTGACGAGGGCCCTCTGTAGGAGGAGGCCTACGTTGCGCCTGTAAGATCGTGAAGCCGGCCTGTGACGTGGGTCATAGCGACCTCGCGGGCGCAGGCCTAGATTGGGTTCATGGTCGACATCTTCACCCTTCTCGCCCTCCTCGCCGCCGCGGACGCAGCGCTTGCGGTCGCGATATGGTTTGGAACGGGGGGCCGCCGCAACGGTGTCGTGCAGTGGTCCGGGTCACTCGCCGCGCGCGCGATCGCGCTCACGCTGCTGCTTGGCGCGGCCCAGCCGCAGGCGGGGGGGATCGCGCTGGGCGCGGGCCTGCTCGCGTTGTCCGTGACGTTGCAGGCCGCGGCGCTGCTCGCCTTCGCCGGCCGGCAGCTGCCCTCCTGGGTTCATACCACCGCCCTGGCGGCTATCGCGGTTCCCATCCAGATGCTCGCCAGCGACCCCGCGCCCGCGATGCTCTTCGGCGGCGTCATGCTGGGCGTGCTGCTCGCGCTGACCGCCGGGCTGGCGTGGCAGGTCGTGGGAGATGTGGTCGACCGCGCCCGCAAGCTGATGGTGGGCGCGCTCGGGCTCGCCGCGCTCATGCTGGCGTGGCGTGGAATCTCCGCCGTCTTCGTGGCCGAGCCGGCCCGGGTGCTGCTCACGCCTTCCGGCGCCTCGGCCGTCCTGGTCGTCGCGGGGATCGCGGCGTTGCTTGCTTCCAGCTTCGCGTTCCTCCTGCTGCACCAGTCGCGTGCGCAGGCCGAAGCGACGCGGCTCGCGACCACCGATCCGCTGACCGGCGCCTACAACCGGCGCACGTTCCACGAGCTCGCCGAGCGGGAGATGTCGCGCGCCCGCCGCGCCAGCCAGCCGCTGTCGATCATCATGCTGGACGTGGACCACCTGCGCCGCCTGAACGACGACTACGGCCACCGGGCCGGGGACGAGGTGCTGCAACGCATCGCGGACCTCGTGCGCACCGCGCTTCGCAAGGAGGACATGCTGGTGCGCTTCGGCGGCGAGCAGTTCCTCGTGATCCTGCCGGAGGTCTCCGGCCCCGGCGCCGTCGTGGTCGCCGGCCGCATTCGTCGCGCGGTGTCAGACACCACGATCGAAGCCGCGGGCCACGCCCTCCAGGTCACCGTGAGCCTGGGCGTCGCCGCCCGCCTCGACGAAGGCCCGGAGAGCGTGGACGGCCTCGTCGCCCGCGCCGAGTCCGCCCTGGCGCTCGCCAAGCAGCGTGGCCGCAACCGCGTGGTCGCGCTTTCGCTCGGGAGGTCAATCGCAGCGTAGTAAAAATGGTGTCTGACACCGTTTTTCGTTTCGCTAGGCGAAAATGGGTGTCTGACACCATTTGCATGAAGCCTGCAGCCTTCCTCCTCGCGTTCATCTTCGCCCTCCCGGTGCGGGCGGAGCTCACCGAGCGCCAACGCCTCGAGGACTTCGATGTCTTGTGGTCGGCGATCGATGGCGGCTATGCGTACTTCGGCGCCGGGCGGGCGGAGTGGAAGCGGGTGCGCGACGCTTTGAGGGGAAAGGCCAAGGCGGCCCGCACGCGCTCCGACTTCGTGGCGGTGCTCGAGGGCGCGCTGCAGAGGCTGCGCGACGACAGCGTATGGATTTCCGAGCGCTCGACCGGGTCGGCGCGGCGCGTGCCGTCGGAAACGGACATCTGGGCGGCGTGGCGCGGCGATGCCGCGGTGATCGAGGCGGTGCGTACTTACGGGGAAGCGGATGTGGCCGGCGTGCGACCCGGCCACGTCGTCCGCAGCATCGCCGGGCTGCCGGCGCCGGTTGCGGTACGCGATCGTGTGGGCAAGGCCGAGAAGGGCGCCGAGGCGAGGAACTGGGCCCTGCGGCACGCACTCGCAGGCCCCCCGCAAGGAATCCTCAAGCTGGAAATCGCGGAGGCCCGGGGCCCGAAGGCCTTCGAGGTCGAGCGCGCGCCACCCCACGCCCCGAACGGCATGCCGCTCATCGCACGGCGCATCGGCGAAAAGCGCGACATCGGCTACATGCGCCTCAAGGCCTCGCTCCCGGATGCGGCGCTGCCCGGCGCCTTCGAAGGCGCGATGCAATACCTTGGGGCCACGCGCGCGATGATCCTCGACCTGCGCGACATGACGGGTCCATTCGAAAACGCCGGCCGGGCACGCGCCATGACGCTCGCCATCCTGCAACGCTTCGCGAAGCGGCCCGGCCCCTGGCAGGTGCGCGAGTCGAAAGCCGGGGAACGCACCGCCGATGCGATCGCGCCGAAGGCCGGCGCCTACCCCTCGCCACTGGTGGTGCTCGTGGACCGCTGGACCGCCGGGGAAGGAGAGGCGCTCGCCGCAGGGCTGCGGGCCGTGGGCGGCGCCCGCTTCGTGGGCACGCCCATGGCCGGGTTGCACGGAGAGCCGCGCGAGGTGCGCCTTCCCCACAGTGCGATCGCGGTGCGCTTTCCCGGCGAACGGGCCCTGCTCCCCGACGGGACGCCGCGCGAGGCGCTCAAGCCCGACGTGCCGGTCGACCTCGCGGCGCCGCAGGGCGGCCCGGGCGACCCGATCCTCTACCAGGGACTGCGTCTGCTGGAGAAATAGGTCAGGCTTCGCCGGAAGCGAGCTTGTCCTGCACCCGCTTGTCGAAACGCGCGACGTTCACCACCACCCGCTCGTGCGTGCCTTGCCCGATGAGCTCGCGCTCGTCGTGCGCGGCCACCTTGAGGTACACCGTTCGCCCTTCCACACGCACCACCTCGGCCGTGGCACGCACACGCATGCCAACCGGGGTCGCGGCGACATGCGTGATGTCGAGGTGGGTCCCCAGGCTCTGGTGCTCCTCGGGCAGCGACTGCTCGATCGCGGCCAGTGCCGCCGCCTCGATCAGGTTGATCATGACCGGAGTGGCGAGCACGCGGATGCGCCCGGAGCCCACGCGCGGCGCGGTGTGCTGCTCGCCGACCACGAGCTCGGCGGTGCCGGCCAATCCGGCCGGAAGGGACAGGACGAGAGCCATGCGGACAGTGTATATATTTCCGTCATGACGCCCGCCGAATTGCGATCGGAAACCACGCCCGACAGCCTGGCGCTGGACGCCGCGCGGCGCGCGCTGGAGGACATGAGCCGCCGTGCGCGGATGCTCATCGATACGGCCAACGACGCCGTCGTCACGATCGATGCGGCAAGCATCATCATCGACTGGAACCGCACCGCCGAGCGCATGTTCGGCTGGCCGCGCGAGGAAGCCGTCGGGCGCGTGATCACCGACCTCATCGTGCCGCCGCAGCATCGCGAGGCGCACCACCGCGGGATGTCACGCTTCCTAGCCAGCCGGGAGCCCGGAATCCTCAACCGCCGCGTCGAGATCACGGCGCTCGATCGCCTGGGGCGCGAATTCGACATCGAGCTGTCGGTCTGGCCGGTCGAAACGGGGACGACCTACACCTTCAGCGCCTTCATCCGCGACATCTCCGAGCGCCGGCGCGCCGAGGCGGCGTTGCGCGCGAGCGAGGAGAAGTACCGCCTCGTGGTGGAGAACGCCTACGAAGGCATCGTGGTGAGCCAGGACGGGATGCTCAAGTACGCCAACCCGCGCGCGCTCGCCCTCACCGACCGCACCCTCGAGCAGGCGATGACCACGCCCTTCATCGAGATGGTCCACCCCGAGGACCGGGCGCGCGTCTACGGCAACTACGTGAGGCGCCTGCGCGGCGAAGAGGTCGAGCCCACGTACGTGTTCCGCGCCCTTTCGGCCAGGGGCACGGTGCGCTCGCTGCAGATCAACGCCGTGACGATCGAATGGGAAGGCAGGCCCGCGACGCTCAACTTCCTCACCGACGTGACCAGGCAGGTCGCGCTGCAGGACCATCTCGCCCAGACCCTCTCGGAGCGCGAGGCCATCCTCGAGACGACGGCGGTCGGCATCATGTTCATCCAGGCCGGCCGCATCAAGTGGGCCAACGACGCGCTCGAGCAGTCGATGCTCGGCTGGAGCGACGGCGAGATCATCGGCAAGACGGGCGAGGTCGCCTTCGCCGACCACGCCGACTGGTCGCGCTTCCTGAAGGAGTGCATCCCCGAGCTCGAGTCGACCGGCACCTATTCCGGCGACTGGCACGTGCGCCGCAAGGACGGCTCGGGCTGGTGGTGCCACATGTCGGCCAAGGCCCTGAACCCCGCGGACCTGGGCGCCGGCACGATGTGGTTCTTCCTCGATGTCTCGGGACGCAAGCGTGCCGAGGAGGAGGTGCGGCGCGCGCTCTCGCGCGAGCGCGAGCTTTCGGAGCTGAAGACCCGATTCATGTCGATGACCTCGCATGAATTCAAGACGCCGCTCGCGGCGATCCTCTCCTCGGTCGAGCTGCTGGAGGACTTCGGCGACCTGCCCGAGGCCGAGCGCCGCGAGCTGATCCGCATCGTGAAGGCCTCGATCGCGAAGATGACCGGGATGATCGACCAGGTCATGCTGATCGGCCGGGCGGAGTCCGACCGCCTCGAGTTCCGGCCCGCCCCCGCCGACCCGGCGGCGCTCGCCATGCAGATCGCCCGCGAAACGCAGCACGCGCTGGAGAACCGGTGTCCCGTGCAGGTGCGCGTAAAGGGCGTCCCGGGCGAATGCATGCTGGATGCGAAACTGCTTTCGCACGTGCTCGGCAACCTCCTCACGAACGCGATCAAGTACTCGAACGCGGGAACGCCCGTGGAGCTGGAGCTCGAATCGCGTCCCGGGTCGCTCACTTTCCTCGTGATCGACCGTGGCATCGGCATCCCGCCCGAGGACCAGCCGCGCCTGTTCGAAAGCTTCCACCGCGCGCGCAACGTGGGCAACGTCGAGGGCACCGGCCTCGGGCTCACGATCGTGCGGCAATGCGTCCTGCTGCATCGCGGCACGGTCGACTTCGAGAGCGTGCCCGGGAAGGGCTCGGTGTTCATCGTGTGCATTCCCGTGGAGCCGGTGCCGTGACGGCCATCCCCGCGCCGCGCCGCATCCTGGTGGTCGACGACGACGCGGCGCTGCTTCGCCTGCTGTCGCTGCGCCTGCAGAAGGAGGGTTTCGCGGTCACGGAAGCCGCGAGCGGCGAGGCGGCGCTGGCGAGGCTCGCCACCCTGGTTCCGGATCTGGTGATCACCGACATGCGCATGGGCGGGATGGATGGGCTCGCGCTCTTCCAGGCGGTGAACCGCAAGCACCCGGCGCTCCCCGTCATCATCCTCACGGCCCACGGCAACATCCCCGATGCCGTCACGGCGACGCGCAAGGGCGTATTCAGCTACCTCACCAAGCCCTTCGAGGCGCGCTCGCTGATGATCGAAGTGGAGCGCGCGCTGGCGCTCGCGGGGCCCGCGGCGGGGCAGGCCGAGGACGATTGGCGCCTGGGCATCGTGACGCGCAGCCCGGTGCTGGAACGCGTGCTCGCCGAGGCGCGCATGGTCGCGGCGAACGATGCCGCCGTGCTCATCGGGGGCGAAAGCGGGACCGGCAAGGAGCTTCTCGCCCGCGCGATCCACGAGGCGAGCCCGCGTCGCGACGCTCCCTTCGTGGCGGTGAACTGCGGCGCGATCCCCGAGGCGCTGCTCGAAAGCGAGCTCTTCGGCCACGTGAAGGGCGCGTTCACCGGCGCGCTTCGCGACCACAAGGGCCTCTTCCAGGCCGCGCAAGCCGGCACGCTCTTCCTGGACGAAATCGGCGACATGGCCTTGCCGCTGCAAGTGAAGCTGTTGCGCGTGCTGCAGGAGCGCGAGATCCGGCCGGTGGGTTCGGCGCAGTCGATCAAGATAGACGTGCGCGTGATCTCGGCCACGCACCGGGACCTGCGAGCCGAGACCGCGGCCGGCCGCTTCCGCGAAGACCTCTATTACCGGCTGAACGTGGTCGGGCTGGCGCTGCCGTCGCTCGCGGCGCGGCGCGAGGACATCGCGCTGCTCGCGAACCACTTCCTCGCCATGCTCGCCGCGCGCTACGGCAAGGGCACGGCGTCGTTCGCACCCGAGGCGATGCAGCGCCTCGTGGGCGGCGCCTGGAAGGGCAACGTACGCGAGCTGCAGAACGTGGTGGAGAAATGCGTGGCGCTTTGTCCCACGTCCGTGATCCCGGCCTCGCTCGTCGACCGCGCCATGGAGGGCCCGACCGACGACATGGCCTCCTTCGACGAGGCGCGCCGCGCGTTCGAGCTCGAATACCTCACCCAGTTGCTGCGCATGACCAGCGGCAACGTCACCCAGGCTGCGCGCATGGCCAAGCGCAACCGCAGCGACTTCTATTCGCTCCTCGGCCGCCACCAGCTCGATCCCGCCTCCTTCAAGTAGCTGTTGGCATTTGCGGACACCCTCGAAGGCCTTGCGCGTCAGGCACTTGCGATCGCCTGCGTGCGGGGGCGTTGGCGTTCGCCAACACCCGCGGCCGCGGTGGCCTCCACCGCTTTCCGGCTAAGCCTTTGATCGTCCTCAAGTAACGCCCATTGGCACGGCCGTTGCGATGTACAGCGCGTCCATAAGCCAGGGAGCCGTTCAGATGAGCACACAGAACCCACAGGAAGCCTTCTTCAACTGGCTCGGCCAGGCGCTCGCCCGTGCATTCGACGCGGTGCGCGGTCCCGACAGCGACGTGCATTACCTGACGGGCGCCACGGACCACGCCGACCTCGAGCGGCGGCTGCGCGTGCTGCAACGCGGCGCCGGCACAGCCCTCTCGCAACTCACGTACTGATCGACAACGACAACCAAGGAACGACGACCATGACGCCGCAGCAGATCGCCCTCGTGCAGGACAGCTTCCGCAAGGTGATGCCCATCGCCGATACCGCCGCCGCGATGTTCTACGCGCGCCTCTTCGAGCTCGACCCCTCCCTGCGCCAGCTTTTCAAGGGCGAGCTGCGCAAGCAGGGGATGATGCTCATGAGCATGATCGGGAGCGCCGTGCGTGGCCTCACCGACCCGAACGCGCTGGTGCCGGTCCTGCATGCGCTCGGCCGGCGCCACGCCGGCTACGGCGTCGAGGACGCGCATTACACGACGGTAGCCGCGGCGCTGCTCTGGACGCTCGAGCAGGGGCTGGGCGACGCGTTCACGCCCGAGACGCGCGAGGCATGGATCTGCGCCTACTCGCTGATGTCCTCGGTGATGCAGCAGGGCGGCCACGAGATGCCGGTGCTGGCCGCGGCGTAATTTGTAAACGCGCGGGCGGGTGCCGTCAGGCGTCCGCCTACGTGCCCATGCGGCGCGCAACACCGCGCCGAGGCTGAACTTCGATTCGGGAGCTGCATCGTACGGGGAGGAATCCCGGCGATGATCGATACCAGCCTGCCCACGTTCGAGCGCGACGTCATCGAAGCTTCCCAGGAAGTCCCGGTGCTGCTCGACTTCTGGGCTCCCTGGTGCGAGCCCTGCCACGAGATGGGGCCGGTGCTCGAGCGCCTCGAGCGCGAGTACGGCGGCCGCTTCCAGCTCGTGAAGGCCAACGCCGACGACAACGCGGAGCTGCTCGCCTCCTTCGGGCTCGAATCGCTCCCGCACGTGGTCGCCTTCGTGGGCGGCAACGCGGTGGCGCAGTTCGCCGGGGCCCAGCCCGAATTCTTCCTGCGCGCCTTCGTCGAGCGCCTGATCCCCGACCCGGCCGGACTCGAGCACCGCTGCGCGCGCAACGCGCTCACCCTGGGGCAGGAAGCCATCGCCGAAAGCCATTTGCGAACCGCGCTCGCGCTCGATCCGTCGAGCGACGCGGCACGCCTGGACTTCGTCGGGCTGCTGCTCAATCGAGGCGACGTGGTTGGCGCGCGGGCCCACTTCGGACTCCTCTCTTCCAACGCACAGGCGTGCGCGGCCTATGGCACCACGCGCGAGCGGCTCGAGACTGCCGAGCTCGCGGCGCTGCTGCCCCCGCCCGAGCACCTCGAGCGACGCATCGAATTCGACGGGAACGACCTGCAGGCGCGCTCGGAGCTCGCCGAGCTGATGATCGCCCAGGGCGACTTCGAGCCGGCGATGGAGCAGTTGCTTGAAATCGCGCGGCGCGACCGCAGCTTCAGGGAAGACGTCGGGCGGCGCAGGCTGCTCGAGGTCTTCGAGCTCGCCGCTGCCTATCCCGAGCTGGTTTCGGAATACCGCGCGCGGCTCTCGGCGGTGATCTTCTGACGGTTCCGCACCCGACGCCGTCCTGTCCGGAGAATCTTCCGGGACGCCTTTAACTCCTTTGGGGGCGTGGAGGGCAGGCCGGCGCCCGGGGTCGGAAAAATGGTGTCAGACACCCTGGCTGCCCATCCAGTCTGGAAAAATGGTGTCTGACACCATTTTCCGTACCCCCCTTGGTCACCGTCAGCACCGCAACGCTCGAACGTTCCCCCGACGGCACCCCCTTTTCGGCCGAGTTCGGCGACGTCTACCACTCGGCGCAGGGCGGCCTCGCGCAGGCGAGGCAGGTATTCCTCGGGGGCAACCTATTGCCCGAGCGCTGGCGCGGCCGCGATGCCTTCGTCGTGCTCGAGACGGGTTTCGGTCTCGGGCTGAATTTCCTCGCCACGTGGGATGCGTGGCGGGCGGATGCGGGGAAACCCAAGCGGCTGCACTTTGTATCGGTGGAGTCGCGTCCCTTCCGCCGCGACGACCTCGCCGCGGCGCTGCGGCCCTTCGCCGAATTGGCGCCGCTCGCCCAAGAGCTCGTCGGCGCATGGCCGCCCGCCATCGCGGGCTTCCACCGCCTGCACTTCGACTCGGGCCGCGTGATCCTCACGCTGCTGCTGGGCGATGCGCAGGAGCTCCTGCCCCAGCTCGAGGCCCGTGCCGACGCGCTTTACCTCGACGGTTTCTCCCCGGCCCGCAACCCGCAGCTCTGGTCGCCGCAGGTCGTGCGCGAGCTGGCGCGGATCGCCGCGCCGGGGGCCACGCTCGCGACCTGGACCGTGGCGGGGGGCGTGCGCGCTGCCCTGGGAGATGCCGGCTTCACGGTGGAAAAGCGCCCGGGCTTCGCGTCGAAGCGCGAAATGCTCGCGGGCCGTCGCACGGGCGAGGCCACGCAGGTTCGATCGCAGCGCCGCGCGGTGATCGTCGGCGCGGGCCTCGCCGGCACCCTCGCGGCGGAGCGGCTCGCGGCGCGCGAATGGGATGTGGAGATCATCGACGCACGCCCGGCACGCAGCGCTGCCGCCATCGGCCTCGTGCGTCCGATCGCGAACATCCGCGACGCGGTGAACGCGCGCCTCTCGCGCGCGGCATTCCTCTATGCGCTGCAGCATTTCCGCGCGATGCAGGCCGAAGGCCTCGACCTGCGATGGAACCGCTGCGGCGTGCTTCAGGTCGCTGCCGATGACGAGGAAGCGCGCCGGTTCGAGGCGATCGCGAGCTCGCAGGGCTATCCGCGGGAGTTCCTGCGCTACGTGGATGGGCCCGAGGCGGAATCGATCGCAAAGCGCGCCACACGCCGGGGCGGGTGGTGGTTCGAGAGCGGGGCCGTCGTGGCGCCCGAGGACCTCGCGATCGCAAGCTTCGCGCGCAGCGGCGCACGGGTCCGGCGCACGCCGGGCAGGGCGGTCGAGCGCATCGAGCGTGAGGCGCGCGCATGGCGCGCGCTCGACGCGGACGGCCGCGTGATCGCGGAGGCGCCGGTGCTGATCCTCGCCAACGCGGCCGATGCGAAACGCCTGCTGCCTCAAGCGCGGCTCTCGCTCTCGGCCGTGCGAGGCCAGGTGACCTACCTGCCACCGGGCGCGAAGCCGGCGCTCGACGTGGTCGTAAGCGGGACCGGTTACGTCGCGCCCTTTCCGGACGGCGGACACTGCATCGGCGCCAGCTACGCCCACGACGATCCCGACGCGAGCGTGCGCCTGGCCGACCACCGTGGAAATCTCGAGCGCGCCGAGGCGATGCTTCCCGGTGTCACCGCGGGCCTCGACCCCGCCTCCC
>CAMPHL010000012.1 GCA_946885905.1 uncultured Pseudomonadota bacterium
CGCCGCGTCCAATACTTCGGCGACCCCGCCTTCCCCGATCCGTAGTCTGGGTACCAGTGCAAAACGCACTCAACGACTCGGAGGGGAAAATGGATCGGAACTCGATGCTCTTCGCACCCGCGATCTTCGCGCTCACGCTGTCGGCCTCGGTCTACGCGAGCGAGCCGCCCGTCAAGGTGAACGTCTCGCACCTGCAGCCCTCCGTGGCCGCCGAAGTGCAGAAGCACGCCGCCCAGGGGATGACCTCGCTCAAGCGTTACCTCGAGGCCACCCGCAAGCAGCATGGCCTCGCGCTGGAAGACGTGACCCGGCCCGAGGACATGCGCAAGGCCTCCGACATCACGCCGCCGAACAAGGACTACAAGAAGCACGCGAAGGATTGGAAGTAGCGGTTCCGACGCGCCCCGGATGGCGGGCGCACGGGACTTGGGCAGGGAGTGCCGCATGAATCGACGCGCGGCGCTTTCCTGCTTTTTCTTTTGCGCTGCCGGGTAAGGCTCGAGTCCGCAGCAGCTCCTCCGTCAGCGGTTGCCCCGCCTCGGTTTGCGTGTGCGCTCTTCCTCCGGTGCTGCCGTCGTCTCCGAGAAGTCCCGCTCGATCCTGCCGGCGACCAACCGGACGTGTGCCGCGTCCAGGCCCATGGTCGGGAGGCGGTCGAGAAGCTTCTTCTTTTGCAGCAGCGCGGACCTGACCATCGTTCGCGTGTAGTCGAGATCCTTCGGCCGTCCTGCGACGTACTTCGACAGGGCGAGATCGTGGGCCTCCAGGCACCAACCCGTCACGCCACGCGTGTTCGCGTTGCGGATCGGAACCAGGCGTTTCATCCAGTCGCGGGGAAGCCGCGCGGTTTGGGGACCGACCCCCTGGGCGTAATAACCGTAAGTCTCGTGAAAGGGCGACCCCTCGCCGATGCTGCCGTCGACCAGGTCGGCCCGTTCGGGACGGCTTTTCGGCCAGAGGTCGGCTTCCATGGACATGAGGAGGCCCGGCGGCGCATCGGGGTGCTGTGCGAGGATCGCCTGGCTGCCGATGATGATCAGCTCGTCGTCATCGGCGATGTCGCCGGCCGCACGGATGATGTGCTCGAGGTCAGTGCGCCGCATGGATTCTCCTGCGCTCTTCCCGCGGGACGAGGGTGGAAAGCGGCGAGGACTTGCGTATTCGATCCCCCCGCTCGGACTTTTCGAGGGCGAGCTTGGAGATGCGCTCGAGCGGCAGGGACATGATCTCGTCCCATTCGACCAGTGCCGCAGGGGGCTCGTCCTGGTATCGCGCGATCCAGCGCGCGAGCGTTTCCCGGGCCCGGCGCAGGGCATGGGGGTCCTCGCGCAAGCGCCGCACCGCGGCCGCATGCAGGGCAAGCGAGCGATCCTCGGCCCTCCTGGGCGATCGAGCCGCCGCTGCGCTGCCGTCCTCGGCGCAGAAGAGCTCCGTCAACGTCCTCGACAGCGAATGGTTTGCCGAGGACCGGTACCTGGGATGGGGGCTTCCCTCGAGGCGTTCGCACAGGCCCGCGCCGACCAGTTGCGGGAGGAGCCTGTGGACCTGCGCGGGATCGACGCCGGCCGCTTGAGCGAGACCCCTCAGGTGGTATTCCTTCCCTGGCGATCCATAGAGGGCCCGGAATAGCCGCGCGCGGGACTCGCTTCCGCAAAGCACGCGCAACGGGGTAGGCATCCCACTCATGTTGACGATATTACAACGGTGTTGCCGAGTAGTCTACGCTCAGTAGCAGCCGCCTCGCCGGGCGCTGCATAGTCTCGGACGAGAGCCTGGACCTTCGATTCTTCGCCTTGCGCCCGGAAGAGGAGGTGCCGCAGTCGCCCGAACGTGTGATGCGGGAAGTGCTGGCGTGGCAGCCAGACGTCATCGTGGCCGGAGAGGTCACTTGCGCACGGCGTTTGCAGCGCGCAACGACGGACTCCGGGCCTCCGAAGAAAAGCGAACTCATAAATACAAGAATTTAGTGTTATTGTAAGAATCGCCGATGAAGAACGTCACCATCACCCTGGACGAGCAGACCGCTGCGTGGGTCCGCGTCTACGCGGCGCGCCACAAGACGAGCGTTTCGCGCATCGTGGGGGAAGTGCTCCGCGAGCGGATGCGCGAAGGCAAGGAGTACGAGCACGCCATGCGGCGGTTCCTTTCCAAGCCGCCGGTGCCTTTCAAGTGGAAGGGCGGCCGGAAGCCGACGCGCGCGGAGCTCCACGATCGCGATGATCTTCGTTGACACCAACGTCTTGGTCTATCGGCGCGAGGCGAACGAACCTGCCAAGCAGAGGCTCGCCCAAGCGTGGATCGAGCACGCCTGGCGGGAACAGTCTGGGCGTACCAGCATGCAGGTACTGTCCGAGTACTACGTGAACGTCACGCGCAAGATCGAGCCGCCGCGCGATCCGCTGGATGCGTGGGACGACGTGATGGCGCTGATGGCGTGGAATCCGCAGCCTGTAGATCGGGCGTTGCTGGAGGCCGGACGCAGCGTCGAGGCGCGGTACCGGTTGAGCTGGTGGGACTCGTTGATCGTCGCGGCGGCGCAGTTGCAAGGCTGCACCCTGCTGCTCACCGAAGACATGCAGGACGGCGCGAACTATGGCGGCGTCACTGTTCGCAGCCCGTTCACGCTGGCGGTTTCCGAGGCGGGGGCGACCTACGGCGCGCAGCCGATCCTTGCGTCCCGCCATCCGCCTCGCGGAAGGCCGCGGAAGGCGCTCGCCGCCTGAAATGACCAAGGCCCGCGATGCGGGCCTTGGTCATTGGGCCCCGGGGCCATCGCCGCAATTGCGGCGCCGGGGTGACGAGCGGCGGGCGGCGCCCGCCAACCTACTTCACGATCTCGAGGTGCTCCAGCCCCGAACCCAGGTCGCGGTTCTTGGCGTTCTTGCTCTCGAGCTTGATCTTCAGGCGGATGTCGTTCACCGAGTCCGCGTTCCTGAGCGCGTCCTCGTAGGTGATCATGTCGGCCTCGAAAAGGTCGAAGAGCGCCTGGTCGAAGGTCTGCATGCCGAGCTCGCGCGAGCGCGCGATGAGCGCCTTCATCTCGTGCACCTCGCCCTTGAAGATCAGGTCCGACATGAGCGGCGAGTTGAGCAGGATCTCGATCGCGGCCACGCGCCCCTTCATGCCCTTTTTCGGCACCAGGCGCTGCGAGATGATGGCCTTCAGGTTGAGCGAAAGGTCCATCAGCAGCTGCGCGCGGCGCTCCTCGGGGAAGAAGTTGATGATCCGGTCCATCGCCTGGTTGGTCGAGTTCGCGTGCAGCGTGGACATGCACAGGTGGCCGGTTTCGGCGAAGGCGATGCCGTATTCCATCGTCTCGCGCTCGCGGATCTCGCCGATGAGGATCACGTCGGGCGCCTGGCGCAGCGTGTTCTTGAGGGCCGCGAACCAGGTTTCGCAGTCCACGCCCACTTCGCGCTGCGTGATGATGCAGTTCTTGTGCTCGTGGACGTACTCGACCGGGTCCTCGATGGTGATGATGTGGCCGTAGGAGTTCTCGTTCCTGTGGCCGATCATCGCCGCAAGGGACGTCGACTTGCCCGAGCCCGTGCCGCCCACGAAGATCACGAGCCCGCGCTTGGTCATCGCGACGTCCTTGAGCACATGCGGCAGGCCCAGGTCGTCGAACTTCGGGATCGTCGTCGTGATCGTGCGCAGCACCAGGCCCACGCGGCCCTGCTGCACGAAGGCGTTCACGCGGAAGCGGCCGATGCCCGAAGGCGAGACGGCGAAGTTGCACTCGTTCGTCGCCTCGAACTCCGCCGCCTGCTTGTCGGTCATGATCGACCGCGCGAGCTCCTGCGTGTGGATGGGCGACAGGCTCTGCTGCGAGACCGGGGTCACCTTGCCGTCGACCTTCATCGCCGGCGGGAAGCCCGCGGTGATGAAGAGGTCCGAGCCCTTCCGGGCGATGAGGGCCCGGAGCAGGTCGTGCATGAACTTGAGTGACTGTTCGCGTTCCATGGGGACTCCCGAGGCGTCAGGCGCCGACGAAGTTGTCTTTGTTCGCGGCCTTGCCGCGAGCTTCAGGCATGCTGATGAGGTTGCGCTTCACGAGGTCGAGCAGGTTCTGGTCGAGCGTCTGCATGCCGATCGCGCCGCCGGTCTGGATCGCGGAATACATCTGCGCGACCTTGGCTTCGCGGATGAGGTTGCGGATGGCAGGCGTGCCGATCATGATCTCGTGCGCGGCGACGCGCCCGTTGCCGTCCTTGGTCTTGCAAAGGGTCTGCGATATCACCGCGCGCAGCGATTCCGACAGCATCGCGCGGATCATTTCCTTTTCCGCCGCGGGGAAGACGTCGATGATGCGGTCCACGGTCTTGGCGGCCGAGGACGTGTGCAGCGTGCCGAACACCAGGTGGCCCGTTTCGGCGGCGGTCATCGCCAGGCGGATCGTCTCCAGGTCGCGCATCTCGCCCACGAGGATGATGTCCGGGTCCTCGCGAAGGGCGCTGCGAAGCGCGTTGGAGAACGACAGCGTGTGGGGGCCGACCTCGCGCTGGTTGATGAGGCACTTCTTGGCCTCGTGCACGAATTCGATCGGGTCCTCGACGGTGAGGATGTGGCCGTACTCGTTCTCGTTCACGTCGTTCACCATCGCGGCGAGCGTGGTCGACTTGCCCGAGCCCGTGGGCCCGGTCACCAGCACGAGGCCGCGCGGGTATTTGGCGATCTCGGCGAAGATCTTGGGCGCGTTCAGCTGCTCGAGGGTGAGCACCTTGGAGGGAATCGTCCGGAACACGGCGCCGGCGCCGCGGTTCTGGTTGAAGGCGTTGACGCGGAAGCGCGCGAGGTTCGGGATCTCGAACGAGAAGTCGACTTCGAGCGTCTCCTCGTAAACCTTGCGCTGCGAGTCGTTCATGATGTCGTACACCATCCCGTGCACGTCCTTGTGCTCGAGGTTGGGCACGTTGATGCGCCGCACGTCGCCGTGCACGCGGATCATCGGCGGCAGTCCGGCGGACAGGTGCAGGTCGGAAGCCTTGTTCTTGACCGAAAAGGCTAGGAGCTCGGCGATATCCATGGCGTGGTTTCCTGGAGGCTGTTTTTGGGGCGCCGCGCGTCGCGCGAGGAGGTTGTAGGACTACGCCCGAGAAGTTCGATCCGATTATGTCCACAATCCCGGTATCCTGCAAGCCGGCCATTCGGCATTTTTTCCAGCATGAACAAGGGGATAGCGCAGCATGGGCCTTTCGATAGGGGTTGATCGGCGCCGTAGGACGTTGCTGGGGGCGCTCGGAGCCCTCAGCGCCTCGCGCCTCGCCTTCGCGGCCTCCCCCAAGCTCGTCGGCGTGCTCGGCAGCGCGGGGTTCGCGCAAGAGCTGGCGAAGCTCATGGCGGAGCTCGCCTACGTGGAGGGCCGCGATCTGCGCTTCGAAGTGCGTTCCGCGGCCAGCCTGAAGGGCCTCCCGCAGGCTGCTTCGGAACTGGTCACCCTCCAGCCGCAAGCCCTCGTTGCCGACGGTCCCGCTGTCGTGGTCCTGGCCGGCGCCACGCAAAAGATCCCTGTCGTGTGCGCGGGCATCCCCGATCCGGTGGGAGCCAACATCGCCCAATCGCTTCGCCGCCCGGGCCGCAACGTGACGGGCCTTTCGACCGGGAGCACCGAAACGGCGGGCATCGCCTTCGGATTGCTCGAGGCGATGCGCCCGAAGGTTCGCCGCATTGCGGTCCTGCACTCGCCGCGCGCCCCGGTGGAAGTCCAGATGCGCCGCCACGCCGAGGCGGCCAAGGCCGCGGGCCTGGAGTGGATCCTCGCGCCGGTGGTCGGCGCCGACGATGTCGAACGGGCGCTGGCTCCTCTCGCTGGCGAGGCCGCATGGCTCGCGCCGATCTACACCCGAGGGCTCGCGGAGGAGGCGCTCGCGGTCGCGAGGAAGCACCGGATCGCGGCCATCGGAGCCACCCGGGGAGCGCTCATGTGGTACGGCCGCGAGTTCTCGGATGCGCCACGCCGCGTCGCCGCCATCCTCGATCGCGTCCTGAAGGGCACGCCCCCCGGCGAGATCCCTTTCGAGCTTCCGGACCGGGAGACTTTCACGCTCAACCGCTCGACCGCTCGCGCGATAGGTATCGAGATCCCACGGGAGGTGCTGGTGCGCGCTACCGAGGTGCTCGATTGAACATCCGGTGCTCGCGCAGGGCCTTGCTCGCCGCGGCCATCGCCGCGGGGATCGCGCCGCGCGTCGCCGCCGCGCAGGCATCGCGGGTGAAGGTCGTCGGATACTTGTCCGGGGGACAAGGCCCGGAGGGGCTCGCGAAGATGCTGGCACGGCGCGGCTACGTCGAGGGCCGTAACGTGCGCATCGAAATCCGCATCCCGAAAGATTGGGAAACGGCGAGCCTCGACAAGGCGGCCCGCGAGCTCGTGGCCGCCCGGCCCGATGCCCTCTACGCTTTCATGGCCAACCGCGTGGCTGCGCTGGCGGCGGCCACGCGCACCATTCCCATCGTGGCCGGCGGCGTGTCGGACCCCGTGGGCGCAGGCTTCGCCAAGTCGTTGAGGCAACCCGGCGGCAACGTGACCGGCCTTTCGTTCGGCTTTCCCGAGTCGGCGGAATTGGTGGTCGCGATCCTCAAGTCGATCCGCCCCGGGCTGGCGCGCGTCGGCGGCATCTTTGCCAAGGGGATGCCCGAGATCCACAGGGGCACCTGGTGGACCGAGGCGTGCGCGAAGGCCGGTCTCGAGTGGCGCGCGGTAACCGTAGGGACGGCCGACGAGGCGGCGACATTCCTTGCGGGCATGACCCGGCAGGCCACGTTCGTGGCGCCCATCAAGGACGTCGCGGTGGTCCCGCAGATCCTGGCCGCGGCCACGCGCCTGGGCGTCGCGACGGTCGGCCAGGTCGAGCAGGGCGCGCTCATGAGCTACGGCATGGACTTCGCGAACTACGAGGAGCGCATCGCCTCGATCCTCGACCAGGTGTTGCGCGGCGCGAATCCCGCGACCATTCCCTTCGAATTGCCCGATCGCCCGGGCTTCGAATGGAACCGCACCACGGCGAAGGCGCTCGGGATCGAGATGCCGCGCGAGATCGCGCTGCGCGTCACGCGCTTCGTCGACTAGAATTTCAAGCATGTCCTCCGTCGCCGCCAACGTGCAGGCCATCCGGCTGCGCATCTGCGCAATCGGCGGTCCTGCTCGCGAAGTGCGCCTGGTCGCGGTTTCCAAGCAGCGCCCGCCCGAGGCGATCCGCGAAGCCCTCGAGGCCGGGTGCCGCGACATCGGCGAGAGCTACGTCCAGGAGGCGCTGCCCAAGATCGCGGCGCTGGCGGGCGCCGGAGCCACGTGGCACTACATCGGGCACCTCCAGACGAACAAGGCGAAGGACGTCGCGAGGCATTTCGACTGGGTGCACGCGGTCGATCGGTTGAAGGCCGCGGCTGCGCTCGATCGCGCGCGCCCTTCGAACCTGCCGCCGCTGGAGGTGTGCGTGCAGGTCAACATCAGCGGCGAAGCGACCAAGGGCGGCATCGCCCCCGAAGGGGCGCTGGCGCTTTGCCGCGAGGTCTTGGCGCTTCCGCGCCTGCGCCTTCGCGGCCTCATGGGCATGGCCGAGCCTTCGGCGGACACGGCTGTGCAACGGGAACAATTCGCTCGTCTCAGGGCAATCTGCGAGGATGCGCGTACCGCCGGCATCCCGCTCGACACGCTCTCGATGGGCATGAGCGACGACTTCGAATCGGCCATCGCCGAGGGCTCCACGATGGTGCGCATCGGCACGGCGATCTTCGGCGAACGGCCACGAAAGGCGGCGGCATGAGGATCGCCTTCATCGGCGGCGGCAACATGGCGCGCGCCATCATCGGCGGGCTGCTGGCCAAGGGTGCCGCGAACGCCGAGGAGATCCTGGTCGTCGAACCCGATTCGTCGGCGCGCCTGCGACTGCTCGCCGAGTACGGCGTCAAGGCGATCGAAACGCCGAACGCGGACCTCGCGCATGCCCATGCCGTGATTCTTGCGGTCAAGCCCCAGAACATGCGCGATGCCGCCGTGCAACTCGCGGCCGTCGCAGGCGACGTGCTCTTCATCACCATCGCGGCCGGCATCCGCATCGCGGACCTTTCGCGCTGGCTTGGCGGCACGCAGCGCATCGTGCGCTGCATGCCCAACACGCCCGCGCTCGTGCACGCCGGCATCACCGGCTTGCACGCGCCGGCAGGGCTTCCGGAGCAGGACCGAAGCGTGGCCGAGCGCCTGCTGGGGGCCGTCGGCGCCACGCTGTGGTTCGAAGACGAGGGCGACCTCGACGTCGTGGTCGCAGTATCCGGCAGCGGCCCCGCCTACGTGTTCTACGCGATCGAGGCGCTCGAGCAGGCCGCGCGCGAGCTCGGGCTCGCCGAGGGCGCTTCGCGCTCGCTGGCGCTGTGGACTTTCGTTGGCGCCACGAAGCTCGCGATCGAGCGCGGCGAGGATCCGGCCAGGCTGCGCGCCCAGGTGACTTCCAGGGGAGGCACCACCGAGGCCGCCATCGCGGTGCTGGAGCGCACCGGCGTGCGTGAGAAGTTCATCGAGGCGGTGCGCGCCGCGCGCGCGCGCTCGATCGAGATGGGCGAGGAGCTCGGCAAGCCGTGATCCACCAGGCCATCGCCTTCGTACTGGACGCGCTCTTCAGCCTCTTCATTTTGGCCGCGCTCGTGCGCTTCTGGATGCAGGCTTTCCGCGCGCCCGCGCGCAACCCCATCGCCCAGTTCACGATGGCGCTCACCGACTTCGCCGTGAAGCCGCTGCGCCGGTTGATCCCGGGTCTGCTCAACCTGGACTGGGCCTCGCTGGTGGTCGCCTGGATCTTCGAGCTCATCCTGCAGGTGCTGCTCGTCCTCGTGGCCGGCGGGGCGCTCAACGGCGAGGCGCTCTCGGTGCTGCTCTTCCTGTCGTTCGTGAAGCTGATCCGCCTCTCCATCTACGTCTTCATCGGGGCGATCATCATCCAGGCAGTGCTCTCGTGGGTGAGCCCGATCCATCCCATGGGGCCGTTCTTCACCGCGCTGACACGCCCCTTCCTGCAGCCCTTCCAGCGGGCGATCCCGCCCATCGGGGGGGTCGACATCACGCCGCTGCTGGTCCTCATCGCCTTCCAGCTGGTGCTCATGCTTCCCGTCACCTGGCTGGAGGTGCAGACGGTGAAGATGCTCGGCCGGGCCATGCTATAGCGAGCGCCAACCCGCGCCTTTCGCGCCCTTCGGCCCCCGTTTTCCGCAATTCGTCGCTTTCGGCTCGTCGCGCCCGTGCCGGCCTCCTAAAGTGCGTCCATCGACAACGCACCACCACCCAGGAGAGCCAAATGATCACCGTCTTCTTCGCCTTCGTGACCGTCGCCTTCTTCGCCGCCGTCGCCGCCAACGTGGCCGAGACCGTGGGATCCATCCGCGCTTTCGCGTAGTCGGAGGGCGCCGACGCCGGGCTACGACTCAGTCCGATGTGCAGCCGATGATGAGCGCTCCACACTCCGGATGTCGGAAAGCCGTCGCGGAAATGACGGATATTCGCGGGAAACTTCCACGCCCCAACGCTAGTCTCGAAGACATGAAGATCAGGACCCCCATCACCGCCCGCCGCGCCACCTGGCGCGACCGCTTCCTCGAGATCGCCCGCCAGGTCGATGGCATCGAGGTGCGTTCGGGCGCCGCGCTCGCCGCCGGGTTGCGGCCGCGGGCGCGCATGGCCGGGTTCGCGACACTTCGGCGCGCCTACGCCCGATAAGGGTCGACTGGGCCGAACGGTCCGGTCCGGTTCGTTCCAAGTGCAGCAAAACACTGGGTTTTTAGCCGGTTTCCGCTACACTGGCGTCGGATGGATGCCGCCGCCAATACCCGCTTCGAAACCGAGATCGCCCGGTACAACCGCTGGCGCGAGGACCTCACGCAGTCGGTCCACGCGTACCACGACTGGCTCGAGGCCAACGCGCAGCTCGACGTCCAGCAATCGATCCGCTTCTACGACCTGCTCGAGAACCTGAACCGGGGCCGGCTCATGCTGGCCTTCCTCGCCGAGTTCTCGCGCGGCAAGTCCGAGCTCATCAACGCGCTCTTCTTCTCGAGCTTCAAGGAGCGGCTGCTGCCCTCCGACGTCGGCCGCACCACGATGTGCCCGACCGAGATCTTCCACGACCCGTCCGAGGAGCCGTACCTCAAGCTCCTTTCGGTCGAGACGCGCTACCGCGACGAGTCGATCTCGCAGTTGAAGAACATGCCGGTCGAGTGGTCGAAGGTGCGCCTGAACGTGAATTCCGCCGCGGACATGAAGAAAGCGCTCAAGGCGCTCGCGGACGTGAAGAAGGTCTACGCGCTGGAAGCCCGCATGCTGGGGCTCGCGCCGATGATCAACGACGACGGCTCGACCCCGAGCGAGGAGGAGCTGGTCGAGGTGCCTGCGTGGCGCTACGCCATGATCAACTACCCGCACCCGCTGCTGTCCAACGGCCTGTCGATCCTCGACACGCCGGGCCTGAACGCCCTGGGCATGGAGCCCGAGCTCACCGTGAGCACCATCCCGGCCGCCCACGCGATCCTCTTCCTGTTGTCGATAGACACCGGCGTCACCAAGAGCGACCTGGAGATCTGGGACCGGTACGTGCGCCCGGGCCTGCCGCAGAAGATCGCGGTGCTGAACAAGGTCGACCTCATGTGGGACGAGCTGAAGAGCGCCGAGGAGATCCAGGCCGCCATCGACCGGATGGTCGAGACCACCGCGAACCACCTGCACATCCCGCGCGAGCGCATCTTCGCGCTCTCCGCGCAGAAGGGCCTGCTCGGCCGCATCCGCGACGACCGGGCGATCATCGAGCGAAGCGGCATCGAGCGCCTCGAGACCTTCCTCGCCGAGGAAGTCGTGCCGATGAAGCGGCAGATCCTGTGCAAGGCGGTCGTGGGCGAGATCGGCGGGATGATGAACTCGTCGCGCGCCTCGTTGGCCAAGCGCCAGCACTCGAACGCCGCGGAGATCGCGGAGCTCACGGGCTTGGTCGGCAAGAGCCGCGAGGTCGTGACCCGCCTTTGGCAGAAGATCACCGAGGAGAAGAACGCCTACAACGCCGCGCTCGCCGAGTACAAGGTGAACAGCGCCGCGTTCAACCACAGGCGCTCGGCGCTCCTGGAGATGCTGAACGTCCAGCGCCTGGACACGATGCTCGCGGGCAACGCCCAGGCGATCGAGGATTCGTGGACGACGGTCACGCTCCAGCGCAGCATGAACTCGCTGGTGAAGGACATGAGCGAGGACTTCGAGAAGGCCTTCACGGCCTCCGAGGAGATCAAGAAGCTCATGCAGAACGTCTACAACACGTTCATCACCAAGTTCGGCTTCCAGAAGATGCAGCTGCCCTCGCTCGACCTCGATCCGCAGCGCACCAGGCTCCAGCTCCTGGTGCACCAGACCGAGCAGTTCGTGAAGAACCCGGTCAACGTGTTCGGCAAGGAAAAGCACTTCGTGGTGAGGAACTTCTACGCCACGCTGGTGAAGGGCGCGCGCCAGGCCTACCTCGATGCCAAGAACCACACCGAGCGCTGGAGCCAGGCGGTGGTGCTGCCGCTGGAAGTGCAGATGAAGGACCACAAGGCGCAGCTGCAGTCGCGTCTGGACAACCTCGCCAGGATCAACGAGAAGACGGGCTCCATCAACGAGCAGATGGCGAAGCTGAAGGCCCTGGAAGCGGACCTTCGCAAGCAGCGCGAGATGATCGAGGGCCTGATCCAGCGCGTCTCCGAGCACGAGGCCCAGTCCAACCTCTCCGACAGCGGGTTGATTCCGCCGCGCGACCCGAACGAGTCGGAGGACTGGATGAGCGACACGCGCTTCAACAAGGAAAACATGGCCCACGCCGCCGAGGCCCTCGAGACGTCCAGGCTCAAGGCCGCGGCCGCGGGGCAGGCCCCGGCGGCCCCGAAGCCCAGGCCCGCTCCCGGCTCGCCGCTGGTCTCCGACGACTTCATGTCGCAGATCGACGGGCTGAAGCCCGGCGCCGCTTCGAAACCGACCTCCCCCGCCCCTGCGTTCGATCTGGAGTCCACCCAGAAGCTGCCGCCGGAGATGACCAACGCTCCCCGGCCCGACCTCGGCGCGGCGGACACGCAGAAGCTGCCGCCGGGCGCGCACGCCACGCAGCGCCTGCCCGCGGCCGGTCCCACGAACACGCAGAAGCTGCCGACCGACACGGTGCGCTTGTCCGGCTCGGGCCCATGCCTCACGCAATCCCGTCATGACGTCCGCTCCAATCCCCTTCTGGCAGCGTCCCGTGATGCCGACCAAGCCGGTCGACCTCGCCTCCATGCAGCTCTTCCGGCGCAGCACGTTCCCCGCGGACGGCGGCCCTGCGCCCTGGCTCGATCAACCCGACGCCGAAGATCGCATCGCCGAGCGCCTCGGCCGCGGCGAGATCACCGCGCAGGAAGCCGAGCTGTGCCGCAAGTGGGCGCGCGACGGCTACGTGATCCTCGAGGGGTTCTATTCCCAGGCACTCATGGACCAGACCTGGAGGGAGTACGAGGCCGCGATCGCCGCGGGCGAGGCGCATCCGCCGGCGCAGCCGATCTACGAGGGCGACCCGTTGCCGGGGCGCCTGCTCAACGTGCACTTCCACGTGCCGGCCATGGACGAGATGCTGAAGGAACCGCGCATGAACCACGTGATGAGCGTGCTGCTCGGGGCCAGGGCGATGCCGTTCCAGACGATCGTCGGGCACAAGGCAAGCCAGCAGATGGCGCACTCCGACTCCGTGCACATGACGACGTACCCGGCCGGATACCTCGCCGCGAGCTGGATCGCCTACGAGGACATCGGCCCCAACTCCGGCCCGCTCGTCTATTACCCGGGCAGCCACAAGCTGCCTTACATGCTCTCCGAGGATCTCGGCATCAAGCCCGAGGACGGCTATTCCACCTACGCCACGCTCTACGAGCCGGCAGTGCAGCGCGCGATTGCGGAGCACGGCCTGAAGCCCAAGCTTTTCCTGGCCAAGAAGGGCGACGTGCTCATCTGGCACGCCAACCTGCTGCACGGCGGCTCCGTTCTCAACGACGCCAAGGCGAGCCGCAAGGCGCTCGTCTGCCACTATTTCGCCGAGGGCGTGGTTTGCTACCACGACCTCATGGGCGCCCTGGCGCACACCCACTCCGGCGGGGATCTCTACCAGCGGCGGCGCCCGGCGCCTGTGTCGCCTGCGCCCCGCGGCATCTTCGCCCGCGCGCTCGCGGCGATCCGCCGTCCGGTTTCCTAGCGAACGCGCCTCACACCAGGATCACGTCGTATTGCTCCTGGCTGTAGGCCGTCTCGACCTGCATCGAGACCGGCTTGCCGATGAAGTCGCCGAGTTGCGTGAGGCTGTTCGATTCCTCGTCGAGGAACAGATCGATCACCCGTTGCGAGGCGAGGATGCGGTACTCCTTCGCGTTGAACTGGCGGTCGGCGCGCAGCACTTCCCTCAGGATGTCGTAGCAGACCGTCTGCGGGCTCTTGAGCTCGCCGCGTCCCTGGCAGACCGCGCAGGGCTCGCACAGGATGTGCGCGAGCGACTCGCGCGTGCGCTTGCGCGTCATCTCCACCAGGCCCAGCTGCGAGAAGCCGTTCACGGCCACGCGGGTGCGGTCGCGGGAGAGCGCCTTGCGGAACTCGGCGAGCACCGCATCGCGGTGGTCCTGGCTCTCCATGTCGATGAAGTCCACGATGATGATGCCGCCGAGATTGCGCAGCCGCAGCTGGCGCGCGATCGCCTGCGCCGCCTCGAGGTTGGTCTTGTAGATCGTGTCGTCGAACGAGCGGCCGGAGACGAAGCCGCCCGTGTTCACGTCGATCGTCGTGAGGGCCTCGGTCTGGTCGATGATCACGTAGCCGCCGCTCTTCAGGTCGACGCGGCGCGCGAGCGCCTTCTCGATCTCGTCCTCGACCGCGAAGAGGTCGAAGAGCGGGCGCTCGCCCGAGTAGTGCTCGAGGATGGGCAGCGCCTGGCGGGTGTAGCGCTCCGCGAAGTCCCGCAGGCTCGCGAACGTCTCGCGGGAGTCCACGATGATGCGCTCGGTCGTGTCCGACACCAGGTCGCGCAGCACGCGCGTGGCGAGCGACAGGTCCTGGTAGAGCAGCGCCTGCGGCGGCGCCGTCTGCGCCTGCAGCTGGATCTGCTTCCAGAGCGTCACCAGGTACTCGATGTCCGCGGCAAGCTCCGCGTCCGTCGCCGCCTCGGCGACCGTGCGCACGATGAAGCCGCCGGTCTCGCCCGGGGGAATGAGCGCATGCACCTTCTCGCGCAGGTGCTCGCGCTCGGCCTCGTCCTCGATGCGCTGCGAGATGCCGATGTGCGGATCCTGGGGGAGGTAGACGAGCAGGCGCCCCGCGATGGAGACCTGCGTGGACAGCCGCGCGCCCTTGCTGCCGATGGGGTCCTTCACCACCTGCACGAGCAGGTTCTGGCCTTCGCTGAGGATGCGCTCGATGGGGCGCTCGCTCCCGTTGCCGTTGCGGGCGCCCCAGATGTCGGCCACGTGCAGGAACGCGGCGCGTGGGAGGGCGATCTCCACGAACGCCGACTGCATGCCGGGCAGCACGCGGCACACCCGCCCGAGGTAGATGTTCCCCACGAGGCCGCGGCTGGATGCGCGCTCGATGTGCAGCTCCTGCACCGCGCCCAGCTCGGTCACCGCCACCCGCGTCTCCTGCGGGGTGACGTTTATGAGGATTTGCTCGTTCATCGCGTCCGGCCACCCAAGGGCGGAACACGGATGAAACGGATGGAACGGATAAAACGGATGAAACCCCCAAAGGGCGCGACGTGGCGGGCGGTCGAGGCGGTGCTAGCTTGCGCCCTCCATATCGATCTTCTTATCCGTGTTCATCCGCTTCATCCGTTTGATCCGTGTTCCAAAGGTTTTCGGCCCGCTATGGCACCGTCACCCCGAATAGTCTCAGGAGGGTGGCGGTCTCGTAAAGCGGCAGCCCCATGACCCCGGTGTAGCTGCCTTCGAGGCGCGAAACGAAGGCGGCGGCGCGGCCCTGGATGCCGTAGGCGCCCGCCTTGTCGAAAGGCTCGCCCGAAGCCACGTACGCCGCGATGCGTCCAGGGTCCAGCTCCGCGAAGGTGACGATGGATTCGCTCACGGCCATCTCGAAGCGCGCCTCCTGCTGCAGGCCGACCGCGGTCAGCACGCGATGGGCTTTGCCGGAAAGCTCTCCCAACATGCGCGTGGCGTCGGCCTGGTCCGCGGGCTTGCCGAAGATCTCCCCGCCGAGCGCGACGGTGGTATCGGCGACCAGCACGGGCTTTCGCAGCAGGCCGCGGCGCAGCGTGACCCGGCTCCATGCGGCCTGCGCCTTCATGCGGGTCACTCGCCGCACATAGTCGTCCGGCGGCTCGGCGGCCCTCACCGATTCATCGGTGTCGGGATCGGCGCGCGCGCCTTCGCGGAAGAGCAGCGGCTCGAAGCGCACGCTGATCTGCGCAAGGAGATCGCGGCGGCGCGGGCTGCGGGAAGCGAGGTAGATCATCGTTGCTCATTCGCGGTGGTACGGGTGCCGCGAGAGTATGGACCAGGCGCGGTAGAGCTGTTCGGCGAGGACCACGCGAACGAGCGCATGGGGCAGCGTGAGCGGCGAAAGCGACAGGAGCTTCGAGGCCCGGGCCCTCACCTCGTCGGAAAGCCCGTCGGCTCCCCCGATCACGAACGCGGGATGGCTGCCGTCGCGCATCCAGTCCGAGAGCATCACCGAAAGCCCCTGCGTGGTCACGCTCCTGCCG
>CAMPHL010000013.1 GCA_946885905.1 uncultured Pseudomonadota bacterium
GGCCACGCCGTAGTTGCGGATGTCCTGGACGCTGTCCTCGACGCGCCCGAGATCGCCCAGGCGCACGGGCGCGCCGTTGCGGTAGGAGACGATGATGGGGACGTACTCGGCCGCGGAGCGTGCCTGGTCGTTGGCCTGCAGCGTCCACAGGTTTTCGCCGTCTTCCAGGAAGCCTTTCGGCCGGTTGGCGTTGGTCGCGGCGATGGCCGCGCGCACTTCCTCGAAGCCGATCGAGAGCTTGTTCATCACCGTGGGATTGAGCTCCACGCGCACCGCCGGAAGCGACCCGCCGCCGACCGTCACCTGGCCCACGCCGGGGACCTGGGAGATCCGCTGGGCGAGCACGGTCGAGGCGATGTCGTACATCTGCCCGCGCGTGCGCCGCTCGGAGGTCATCGCGAGGATCATCACCGGCGCGTCGGCCGGGTTCACCTTGCGGTAGGTCGGGTTGTTGGTGAGGCTCGAGGGCAGCTGGCTGCGGGCGGCAAGGATCGCGGCCTGCACTTCCCGCGCCGCCGCGTCGATGTTGCGCGAGAGCTCGAACTGGAGCGTGACGCGCGTGCTGCCGAGCGAGGAATTCGAGGTGATCTCGGTGACACCGGCGATGCGGCCGAGGGCGCGCTCCAGCGGCGTGGCGACCGTCGCGGCCATGACCTCCGGGCTCGCGCCCGCCACCTGGGCGCTCACCGACACGGTCGGAAAGTCCACCTGCGGCAGGGGCGACACCGGCAGCAGGAAGAAGCTCACGGCGCCCGCGAGCGCCACCCCGAGCGACAGCAGCGTCGTGGCGACCGGGCGGTGGACGAAGGGGGCGGTGATGTTCACGTTGGGGAGTTATGCGGGCAGTAAACCTTTGGAACACGGATGAAACGGATGAATCGGATGAACACGGATAAAGCAAAGACGTGCTTCGTGGACTATTCGTGTGGCGCCAACCGAAAGGCACGAAACCCGGAAGCTTTTGGGTTTATCCGTGTTCATCCGTTTTATCCGTTTCATCCGTGTTCCAGAGGTTTTGGCCGATCGTCAGCCACCACCTCCCCCTTCCGCCGAGCGCGCCAGCGCGAAGCCCAGCGATCGAAATAGAGGTAGATCACGGGCGTGGTGAAGATGGTGAGCAGCTGCGAGAAGATGAGCCCGCCCACCATCGCGATGCCGAGCGGCCGCCGAAGCTCGGCGCCCACGCCCCAGGAAAGCATGAGCGGCAGCGCGCCCAGCAGTGCGGCGAGGGTCGTCATGAGGATCGGGCGGAAGCGCAGCATCGCAGCCTGGTAAATGGCCTCGCGGGGTGCCAGGCCTTGCTCGCGCTCGGCGTCGAGGGCGAAGTCCACCATCAGGATGGCGTTCTTCTTCACGATACCGATCAGCAGCACGATGCCGATGATCGCGATGATGCCGAGGTCCTGGCCGGCGACCAGCAGCGAGAGCAGGGCGCCGACGCCGGCCGAGGGCAGCGTCGAGAGGATCGTCACCGGGTGGATGTAGCTCTCGTAGAGCACGCCCAGCACGATGTACATCGTGACGATGGCCGCGAGGATGAGCAGCAGCGTGTTGGTGAGCGAGGCCCGGAACGCGCTCGCCGCGCCCTGGAAGCCGGTGCGGACCGAGGCCGGCATCGCGATCTCGCGCTCGGCCCGCTCGATCGCCTTCACCGCCTCGCCGAGCGACTGGCCCTTGCCGAGATTGAACGAGATGGTCTGCGCCGGGAACTGCCCGATGTGGGACAGTGCGAGCGGCCCCATGCGCTCCGTCACGGTCGCGACCGCGGACAGCGGAACCTGCACGCCGCCCGTACCGGGCACGAAGATGTCGTTCAGCGCCGCGGGCCCGTCGCGGAACTCCGGTTTCACCTCGAGCACGACGCGGTACTGGCTCGCCTGCGTGAAGATGGTCGAGACCAGGCGCTGGCCGAAGGCGTTGTAGAGGGCATTGTCGATCGAGGCGGGGGTGACGCCCAGCCTGCCGGAGGTGTCGCGGTCGATGGTCACGTACGCCTGCAGCCCCTGGTCCTGCAGGTCGCTCGCCACGTCGGCGAGCTGCGGCAGGGTGCGCAGCTTGTCCACCGCCTTCAACGTCCACTCGCGCAGCAGCTGCCGGTCGGAGGCCTCGAGCGTGTACTGGAACTGCGTGCGGCTCACCCGGTCCTCGATCGTGAGGTCCTGCACCGGCTGCATGTAGAGGGTAATGCCCTCCTCGCGGGCGACGCGTTGCTTGAGCCGCTCCATCACCACCGGGGCGCGCTCGCGGCTGCCGTGGGGCTTCAACGCGATCAGCAGCCGGCCCGAGTTGGGCGTCACGTTGGTGCCATCCACGCCGATGAACGACGAGATGCTGTCGACCGCGGGATCTTCGAGCAGGACCTGCGCGAGCTCGCGGCTGCGCTCCGACATCGACGCGAAGGAGGCCGACTGCGGCCCTTCGGAGACGCCCTGGATGAGGCCCGTGTCCTGCAGGGGGAAGAAGCCCTTCGGGATCACCACGTAGAGCAGCGCCGTGAGGGCCACGGTCACCAGGAACACGATCATGGTGAGCGGCTGGCGCGCGAGGACCCACTCGAGGGCCCGGCCGTATCGCCCGATCAGTCGGTCCAGGTACTCGGCGGAGCGGCGCGCGAAGCGGCTTTCCTTCTCCGGCGGCGTGTGCTTGAGCAGCCGCGCCGCCATCATCGGGGTGAGCGTGAGCGACACCACGGCCGATATGAGGATCGCCACCGCGAGCGTTATCGCGAACTCGCGGCAGAGGCCTCCCACGACCTCGCCCATGAAGAGCAGCGGGATCAGGACCGCCACCAGCGAGAAGGTGAGCGAGATGAGGGTGAAGGCGATCTGCTGCGAGCCCTTGAGCGCCGCGTCCATGGGGCTTTCGCCTTCCTCGACGTAGCGGGCGATGTTCTCGATCACCACGATGGCGTCGTCGACCACGAAGCCCGTGGCGATGGTGAGTGCCATGAGGGTGAGGATGTTGATGCTGAAGCCGGCGAGGTACATCACGCCGAAGGTGCCGATGAGCGAGAGCGGCACCGCCGCGGCCGGGATGAGGGTCGCGGTGCCGCTGCGGAGGAAGACGAAGATCACGGCCACGACGAGGGCGACGGCGAGCAGCAGCTCCATCTGCGTGTCGTGCACCGAGGTGCGGATCGTCACGGTGCGGTCGGTGAGCACCGTGGCCTCGATCGAGGCCGGCAGCGAGGCGCGCAGCGACGGGATCAAGGCCTTCACCCGGTCCACCACCTCGATCACGTTGGCGCCGGGCTGGCGCTGGACGTTGAGGATGATCGCCGGCGTGTCGTTCATCCACGCCGCCAGGCGCGCGTTCTCCGCGTCCTCGATCACGTCGGCGATGTCGGTGAGGTAGACCGCGGCGCCGTTCTTGTAGGCCACGACGATGCGCCGGTACTCCTCGGGGCTCCTCAGCTGGTCGTTGGCGTCGATCGTGTAGGCGCGCGCGGGCCCGTCGAAGCTGCCTTTCGCCTGGTTCACGTTGGCGGCGTTGATGGCGCTCCTCACGTCCTCGAGCGACAGGCCCGCGGCGGCGGCCGCGCGCGGGTGGACCTGCACCCGAACCGCGCTTCGCGGGCCACCCGAAAGCGTCACCAGCCCCACGCCCGGAACCTGCGAGATCTTCTGCGCGACGCGTGTGTCGACGAGGTCCTGCACCTGCGTCATGCGCATCGTCTTCGAGGTGATGCCGAGGGTGAGGATCGGCGCGTCGGCGGGGTTCACCTTGCTGTAGATCGGCGGGCTCGGCAGGTCCGAGGGCAGCAGGTTGCCGCCCGCGTTGATCGCCGCCTGCACTCCCTGCTCCGCGGAATCGAGCTCGATCGCGAGCTCGAATTGCAGCGTGATCACCGAGGCGCCCCCCGAGCTGGTGGAGGACATCTGCTTCAAGCCCGGCATCTGCCCGAACTGGCGCTCGAGCGGGGCCGTGATCGAGGAGGTGACGACCTCGGGACTCGCGCCTGGGTACAGCGTGACCACCTGGATAGTCGGGTAGTCGACCTGCGGGAGGGCGGAGAGCGGCAGCTGGCGCCAGGCGACCCAGCCGGCGAGCAACACCGCCACCATGGCCAGCGCAGTCGCGACCGGCCGCAGGATGAAGAGGCGCGACGGGTTCACTGCGACGTCTTGCCCTCGGCCTCGCGGCGCTTCTTCCACGCCTCGCGCTGCTCGGGCGTCATCGACTCGAGCCTCTTCTTGCTCTCCCCGCGCTTGGCCGGATCCACCTCTCGGCGCTGGCCGCCGCCCGCGGGCGCGCGCAGGCCGGCGCCGGGCTCGGTCACCTCGACCTTCGCGCCTTCGCGGATCCTGTCGACGCCGTCCGTGATGACCCGCTCCCCGACCTGCAGTCCCGACTCCACCTGCGTGAGCTGACCCTCGGTCGGGCCCACCACGACGGGCCGCAGCGCGACGGTCGAATCCGCCTGCACGACGTACACGAGCGTTCCCTGGGTTCCGCGCTGCACCGCGGCGGCGGGGACCACGACCACGTCGCGGCGCGTGTCCACCACCATGCGGACGTTCACGAACTGGTTGGGGAAGAGCTTGCCTTCCTTGTTCGGGAACTGGGCCTTCAGCTTCACCGTTCCCGTGGCCACGTCGATCTGGTTGTCGGTCGTGACGAGCGTTCCCCTGGCGAGGAGGTTCTTCTGCTCGCGGTCCCACGCTTCCACCGGCGGCTTGTCTCCCGCGTTCAGTCGCGCCAGCACGCGGGGCAGCGCATCCTGCGGGATCGTGAAGATCACCGAGATGGGATCGACCTGCGTGATGACGGCGATGCCGTTCGCATCCGAGCCGCGCACCATGTTGCCCTGGTCGACCTGGCGCAGCCCGAGCCGCCCCCCGATCGGCGCCGTGATGCGCGCGTACGAGAGCTGCAGGCGCGCGTTGTCGACCTGGGCCTGGCTCACCCTCACCGTGCCTTCGAGCTGGCGCACGAGCGCGGCCTGCTGGTCGACCTGCTGCTGCGCGATGGAATCCTGCTTGAGCAGCGTCCGGTAGCGATCGAGGTCGAGGCGCGCGTTGTTGAGCTGGGCCGCGTCGCGCGCGAGCGTGCCTTCGGCTTGCGCGACCGCGACCTGGAGCGGCACGGGATCGATCTGCGCGATCGCGTCGCCCTGCTTCACCGTCTGGCCCTCGGTGAAGAGCACATCCTGGAGCTGCCCGTCGACTCGCGGCTTCACCGTGACGGTGCGCAGCGCCGCCACGGTACCCAGCGCCGTCTGCACGATGTTGATGTCGCCCTTGCGTGCCGGGACGGCGGCGACAGGCTGCGGACCGGTGGGCGCGAAGCGCCCACCCCGGCCTCCCCTGCCGGCCTTCGAGCCCTTGCCATCCTTCGTGGCTTCGGCCGCGGGCGGCGTTGCCGTATCGCTGCGTGAACGCCAATACCAGATGCCGGCGCCGACGAGCGCGATGACGACGACGATGACCGCGGGCAGCAACCAGCGGGGACGAGTGGACCGGGAAGGGGGCAGCGCGCTCATGGGAACGTTTCTTGGAGTTGTTACATTTGAGCAGGGTTCGTCCGCTGCTTTCCCCGCGAGTTGCTACGAAATGTAATCGTTTCCGGTCAGGCGGGCACGATCGGCGGCTCCTGCATGGCAGCGATCTGCTCTCGCAGTTCCAGCACGCGATCCTGCCAGTAGCGCGCCGTGCCGAAGAACGGAAACGCCATCGGGAACGCGGGATCGTCCCAGCGGCGCGCGAGCCAGGCCGAGTAATGCAGCAAGCGCAGCGTGCGCAGCGCCTCGACCAGATTGAGCTCCCGGTCGTCGAGCTCCGCGAAGTCCTCGTAGCCGGCGAGGATGCGGCCGAGTTGCCGGCCCATCGTCGCGCGGTCTCCCGAGATCAGCATCCACAGGTCCTGGACTGCAGGCCCCATGCGTGCGTCGTCGAGGTCGACGAAGTGCGGTCCGCCTGCCGTGTTACCGCTGGCAGGGGTCCAGAGGACGTTGCCCGCGTGGCAATCGCCGTGCAGGCGCAGCGTCTCGAATTTCCCGGCGCGCGCGTAGCAGTGGTGCACGCCCTCCAGCGCGAGCGCCGCCGCCTGCTTCCAGGGCTCGACGAGCTCGCGCGGGATGAGGCCGCTCGCCAGGAGGTATTCGCGCGGCTCCTCTCCGAAGGAGGCGATGTCGATCGCGGGACGATGCGCGAATGCCCGCGCGCGCCCTACGGCGTGGATGCGCCCGATGAAGCGGCCCAGCCATTCGAGCGTCTCGCCGTCCTCGAGCTCGGGCGCGCGCCCGCCCCGGCGGGGAAAGACGGCGAGGCGGAAGCCCTCGGCCTCGAGCAGCGTGCGGCCGCCGAATGCCGTGGGCGCGACCACGGGGATCTCGGCGTCGGCGAGCTCGAGCGCGAAGCCGTGCTCTTCGAGGATCTGCTCGTCGCTCCACCGTCCCGGCCGGTAGAACTTCGCCACCACGAGCGAGGGGGCGCCCGCGTCGTCTTCGATGCCGACCTGGTAGACGCGGTTCTCGTAGCTGGCGAGCGCGAGCAGGCGCCCGTCGCACCGCAGGCCCGTCGATTCGAGCGCATTCAGGACCACGTCGGGGGTGAGGCGGCTGTACGGATGGGGATCGTGCATGGCTGATTCTACCGGGCGCCGTGCTCATAACCTCTTCATCCATAGGGGTTTTCGCTGCGTGCTAAGATCGCGCCGATGTCATTCCAGGAGCACAACGTGAAAAACCCTCTGGATTCCCTCTGGGGCACCGTGATCTCGGGTCTCGTCCTGACCGTGGTGCTGTATTTCCTCGCCCGTTCGATGATGGGAGGCTGACATGGGCGACTTCATCGTCTACGGGCTGGGCCGCTGGCTGCACATCATGGCGGGCGTGATGTGGATCGGCCTGCTCTACTACTTCAATTTCGTCCAGGTCGATGCGCTCAAGAAAGCCGGCGCCGACAACCCGCCCACCGGTGCCGGCATCACCAGGCACGTCGCTCCGCGCGCGCTCTTCTACTTCCGCTGGGCCGCGGTGGTCACCGTGCTGGCGGGGGCGATGATCCTGGGCGAGCGCATCGACGACGCGCTCTTCTTCAAGGAAAGGGCCTACATCCCCATCGGCATCGGGGCGTGGCTGGGCCTGATCATGTTGTTCAACGTGTGGGTCCTCATCTGGCCCAACCAGAAGAAGATCCTGGGGATCGTGCCCGCGACCGACGAGGAGAAGAACAAGGCGCGCCGCGTGGCCTTCCTCGCCTCGCGCACCAACACGATGCTCTCCATGCCGATGCTGTTCTTCATGGTCGCATCGGGCGGCATCTTCCGGCGCGCGATCTTCGGGTAGAGGCCTCTCCTTCTGCCTTGGGCTATTTTTTAGGCAGGCCGGTGACCCTGTCGCCGGCCTTTACGTTCTTTCCCGCGAACCATCCCTTGTTGGTCTCGATCGCATAGATCGAGGGCCCCGCGGACATGTTCGGGGTTTCCGTGTGCGGCTCCATGTCGAGGATGTTGAGGATCAGGCCCTGCGCGTCGATGAACGCGACCGAAAGCGGGATCAGCGTGTTCTTCATCCACATCGAGTGGTAGGCCGGCTCGTCGAAGACGAAGAGCATGCCGTCGTTGGCGCCGAGCGAGGTGCGGTGCATGAGGCCCTTGGCGCGGTCCGCATCGGTGCTCACCACTTCGACACGGAGGGCATGGGTGCCGACCTTGACGGTGGCCATCCGCGGGCCCGCATCGGCCCACGCGAGCGAGGACACGGCGAGCATCGCCGCGAGCAGGAGCAGAAACCGCCGCAGGCGCAGAGGGTCGAAGACGTAGGCGTTCATTTCCGGGAATCCTAACGCATGGCCATCCAACTTTGCCGACACACGCTTGCCACGGCAGTGGTCTTCCTCCTCGCCGGATGCGCGGCACGGCCGGTCGCCCCGCCGCCCGTCTCCACGGCGCCCGAAACGCCCGCGCAGGCGCAGGAGCGCCGCCAGCAGGCCGCCCGGCCGGCATACAACCTCGCGGGATATCCGCCCGCGGTTCGCGAGGGCTATATCGACGGTTGCGAGACCGCGAAGGGCACGCGCTACGGCCGCAAGGACGCCAGCCGCTTCGCCGGCGACGCGCAGTACCAGATGGGCTGGAACGACGGCCACTCCCTCTGCAAGCCCAGGTAGGGCGGGCTCAGTCGGCCCGGCGCACGATCCAGCCGGCGATTGCCTCGAGCACTTCCGGCGCGTCGCCGAGCGCGCTCTCGAGCGCGATCGGGATGTGCGGATGGCTTGCGCGAATCGGCTCCACCAGGCCGGGCAGGTCGCGCTTGAGGTGGCTGCCCTGGGCCATGAAGAGCGGAAACACCGCGATCGACGAGGCGCCCTCCTCGACGAGCGTGGCCACGGCCTGCGCCAGCGAGGGGTGCATATGCTCCAGGTAAGCCAGCTCGATGGGGCACTCCGGACGCTGCCGCCGCACCAGCTCGCGGATCGCCTCGAAGGGCCGCACCCACTCGGGGTCGCGCGAGCCGTGTGCGAAGAGGACGATGCCGCGCACGCGCGCCCTCAGTGCTTGCCGGTCGAGCCGAAGCCGCCCGCGCCGCGCGTGCTCTCCTCGAACGACTCGACCACGTTGAGCTCGACCTGCACGACCGGCACGATCACGAGCTGCGCGATGCGCTCCATCGGCTTCACCTCGAACGCTTCGCGGCCCCGGTTCCAGCACGACACCATGAGCTGGCCCTGGTAATCGGAGTCGATGAGCCCCACGAGGTTGCCGAGCACGATGCCGTGCTTGTGCCCCAGCCCCGAGCGCGGAATGATCACGGCCGCGAGGCCGGGGTCGTCGAGGTGGATCGCGATTCCGGTGGGAATGAGCCGGGTGTCGCCGGGCTCGAGGGTGACCGACTCGCCGATGCAGGCACGCAGGTCGAGGCCCGCCGAGCCGCGAGTGGCATAAGCCGGGAGCTGGTCCCGGATCCGCTGGTCCAGGACCTTCAGGTCGAGTTTCTTCACCTAGGAGACTTGTTTCAGGGGCGTGACGGCCGCGCCCCTGGCGCGGGCCTCGGAGAGCACGATGGCATGCCGCACGATCCCGCGCGCGATGCTGGCTTTCGGCGCGCGCGCGAGCGGATGGGCGCCGTCGTCGTCGTAGATCGTGACCTCGTTCTCGTCCTTGCCGATGGCGTGCTGCACGAGGTTGGCGACGATCATCGGGATCTTCTTGCGCACGCGCTTGGCCTGGGCGTACTGCGCGAGGTCCTCGCTCTCGGCCGCGAAGCCCACGCAGAACGGCGCGTCCGGCTGCGCGGCCACGAAGGCGAGGATGTCCTCCGTGGGCTTGAGCTGGATCTGCATGTCCTCGGCGGACTTCTTGAGCTTGCGGCTCGACTTGGCGACCGGCGTGTAGTCGGCCACGGCCGCCACGCTGAAGAAGTAATCGGCCCCCGCCACGTGCGCCTTCACGGCGTTGGCCATCTCGGCCGCGCTCGTCACGTAGACGAAGTGGGTGCTTCCCGGCTGCGGCAGCGCCGTCGGCCCGCTGATGAGCGTCACCTCCGCCCCGAGCGATGCGGCCACATCCGCGATCGCATAGCCCATCTTCCCGGACGACAGGTTGGTGATCCCGCGAACGGTATCGATGGCCTCGAACGTGGGGCCGGCGGTCACGATGACCTTGCGGCCCGCGAGCAGCTTGGGCGCGAGGAATGCGAGGATGCCCTGCAGCAGGTCCTCGGGCTCGCTCATGCGGCCCATGCCCACCTCGCCGCAGGCCTGGTCGCCCGAGGCGGGGCCGAGGAACACCACGCCGTCGGCGCGCAACTGTGCGACGTTGCGTTGCGTGGCCGGGCTCTCCCACATCTCGACGTTCATCGCCGGCGCAACGAGCAACGGGCAGTTGCGCGCCACGCAGACGGTGGAGAGCAGGTCGTCGGCCAGGCCGTGGGCGAGCTTGGCGATGAAATCCGCGGTGGCGGGCGCCACGACGATCGCATCCATGCCGCGCGAGAGCTCGATGTGCGGCATGTTGTTCGGGACGCTCGCGTCCCACAGATCCGTGGCGACCGGCTTGCCGGTGAGCGCCTGGAAGGTCGCGGCGGCGACGAATTTCGTCGCCGCGTCGGTCATCGCGACGCGCACGTCCACGTTATTCCTCTGCAGGAGCCTCGCAAGCTCGGCCACTTTGTAGGCGGCGACGCCGCCCGTGACGCCGAGCAGCAATCGGGCGTTCAAGACCTTGTCCATAAAGGCATTTTACTGCTCTGCGAGAACAGCATGTCCATGGCCCGATGGCCGGCCTGCGAACGGCCGCGCGAACGACTCCTGGCGCAGGGACCGGCCGCGCTCTCGGATGCGGAGCTCATCGCGCTGTTCCTGGGCAGCGGGGTGCGAGGCCAGAGCGCGCTGGATGTCGCGCGGTCACTTCTGGCCCGCTTCGGCCGGCTTTCGCGCGTGCTCTCCGCTGCGCAGGGCGAAATCGGTGAGGTGCCGGGCGTAGGGCCGGCGAAGTACGCGCAGATCGCCGCGATCACGGAGCTCGCGCGCCGCGCGCTCTCGGAGGAGATGCGCGCCCGCGACAGCCTTACCTCGCCCGCGGCGGTGCGCGGCTACCTGCGCCTGCGCATGCAGGACCTGCAGCACGAATGCTTCTACTGCGTGTTCCTCGATGCGCAGAACCGCGTGATCGCCGCCGAGCAGCTATTTCGCGGGACGCTCACGCAGACAAGCGTTTACCCACGCGAGGTGGTCAAGCACGCGCTCGCGCACAACGCCGCCGCGGTAATCCTTGCGCACAATCATCCCTCCGGTGTCGCCGAGCCGAGCATCCAGGACCAGGCGCTCACGCGCACGCTCGCCGAGGCGCTCGCGCTCGTCGACGTCAAGGTGCTCGACCACTTCATCGTGGCACCCGGCGCGTGCCTGTCCTTCGCCGAGCGGGGGCTGATCTAGCAGGCGATGCGCAGCTCGCTCAGCGACGACAGGAGGTCGGGGGGCTCGGTGTTGCGGAAATCCGGGATGTCCTCGCCCGGGGCGATCATGAGCTTCGCGCGGCCTGAAGTATCGGTGGCCTCGAGGCGCGCGCCGGGGCCGAGTTCCAGGCTCCGCGGACCCGACCAGTCGCGTCCGGCGGCCTCGGCGATCGGACCGAGCTCGATCGGGCCAACGAGCGAGAGCTTGTCGCCGTTGAACTCGGGCAGCTCGTAGAGCCGCGCCCAGCAGCCGTGCGCGGGCGCCGTGTCCATGTCGGCGGAGACCGACGGCTCGATGGCGGCCAGCACACCCGCGGCGACGAGCGTGGCGAAGGGAAGGACGAGGCTGCGGCGTTTCATGTCCGAGGGACACCCGCGTCGGGCCCGCGTTCGTCTCCGCGCGCCGATCGCGATGGTCCGGCCGAACCGGGTCCGCTGCCTAGCGACGCAACACTTCGAGCCGGAAACTGCCGAGGTTCAGGCCGATCTCGCCGTCGCCCGCCACCTCGTTGTTGAAGTGGAAGTTGTCGAGGTAGTAGTCGTCGGGATCGGTCGACAGCAGCGGGTCGATCGTGCGGGCCGAATCCACGATGCGCGCGAACTCGGCGCGATCCACGCGGAAGTCGAAGACGCCGCCGAGTCCCGGCCCGTTCGCGGCGTCGTAGCCCGAATCCGTAGGAATCCAGTTCGATCCCAGGCTTCGCCCATACCGGGTATCCGGTCGCGGCGTGGTGCCCACGATGACCTTGCCGGTGAAGACGTCGGGCGCGAGGTAGTCGCCGCCACCGTCGATGGTGCCGTAGGAAAGGATCGTGAAGTACAGGTGTCGCCCCGAGGCGCCGTCGATGAACTCCAGCGTCGGGTGCCCGTATGCGTGATGTCCGGGGTACCGGGTGAGGACCTTGTGCACGGCGATCGACCACTTGACCGCGAGCTGGGTCTCGAACGGATACGCAGGGCGCCAGGGATAGAAGCGCCGCGAGTCGTCCGAGCCCTCCGACGGGAATTGGAAAAGGGGATTGATGCTCGAGGCCTGCGCGATCGACTTGCCGATGGTGTCTACGTGGATCCCGAAGTCGTTCCCGGAGAGCTGGACGAACGGTCCTTCGTGCGCGAGGTGCAGGGGCGCGGTCGCCGGCACGAAGGGTTGGGAGACAACGCCGGTGAGCCGCGTGTACTCCGGCAAGCCGAAGAACCGGGAGCCCAGCCCCAGGCGCGGCGTCGGCAGGTTGTTGATCGCCACGCACGATCCCGTTCGAAGCGAATCGTCTTCGCATTGCGCGCTGGGAAGGATCGCCTCGGACGTGGGGACGGTGACGGCGAACCGCTGCAAGGCGAGCTCGACCGTGGCGATGGCGCAGAAGCGGGCGCCCTCGGCGATCCAGCCCTTTGCGACCATCGCATCGCGCTCGGCTGCGCCGGTCACGTAGCGGTGGTTGCTGTCGTTGAACATCCACCGGTTGTTGTACAGCCGGTACACGGGAACGGGGTAGCCCGGGTCGGCGCACTGGCCGCTCGCGTCGGGCAACGGCGCCCAGAAGGCGGTCTTTTCGCGGAGCCATCCGCTCGCGGCATTGCGCAAGCCGGCGACTTCTGCCGCGTCGCCGGAGTAGAAGTGCGAGTTCGGTCCGGGCGCGTAGAAGCGCTCGGCCGGCATGCAGCTGGCGCAGGGAAACGTGGTGCCGGGCGAGGCGGCTTCGAAGGCATACCCGGTCCGGTACCAGCCGGGTCCGGCCGCGCCGGCATCGATGCCGGCCATCTCGACCAAGTCCGCCGTCATGAAATAGTGGCCGGTGATCGAGTTGTGGTACTCGATGACCGATACTGCGACGGGGATGTTGACGATGAAGGCCGGCGCGTCCAGGGCGGCCACGCTGGCGAGAAGGGCGAGAAGTCTGCGCATGGGTTTTGAATCAGTGACTTAGGTCGGAGCCTACAAGCTCCGCATGGGGCCCCGCGTAGTTCCAACGGCCCAAGCGGCTCGCGGGAGGACCCTGCAGGCCCAAAAAACCCAATGGAATCAGCTTGAAAGGAGCACTCCTGGCAGGTTATAATCGCGGTCTTTCGTCAACGCAGCACCCGAATTCCGGAGATTTCCATGGCCCGCGTTTGCCAAGTGACGGGGAAGGCCCCCCGAGTCGGACACCACGTGTCCCACGCCAACAACAAGACCAAGCGGCGTTACCTGCCCAACCTCCAGTACCGCAAGTTCTGGGTCGAGGGCGAGAACCGCTGGGTGAAGATGCGCCTCACCAACGCCGGCCTGCGCCTCATCGACAAGAAGGGCCTGGACGTCGTGCTCGCCGAGATGCGCGCCCGCGGCGAGAAGGTCTAAGGAGAGCCCATGCGCGACAAGATCAAGCTCGAGTCGTCGGCCGGCACCGGCCACTTCTACACCACCACCAAGAACAAGCGGACCATGCCGGACAAGATGGAGATCAAGAAATACGATCCGGTTGCCCGCAAGCACGTGATGTACAAGGAAACGAAACTGAAGTAACGGTTTCGCGCCACGGCTGTTGGAGCGCACACCGCCGCTCGACGCGTTGCGAGCAGCAAAGAAAAAGCCCCGCGAAGCGGGGCTTTTTCGTTTCCGGGCGAGGGTCAGCCCTTTTTCTTCGCGGCGGGCTTCGCCATGTCCTGCTTGGCGATGATCTGCTCCTTGATGTCGTCGTACACGTTCTGGGGGATGATCTTGCGCTTCACGAGGTCGTCCTTGCCCTTGTAGGGACGGCCCTTCACGATCGCCTTGGAACGCACATCGCCGATGCCCTTCAGGCTGGCGAGCTCGGCTTCGGAAGCCGAATTGATGTCCATCAGGTCGCCCTTCGGCGCGGCCGCCGGAGCGGGCGCCGGAGCTGCCGCCTTCTTGGTGGCGTCCTTGGTCGCGGCTTGCGTTTTCTTCGCGGCATCCTTCGACGGCTCGGCCTTCTGGGCCATGGCCGAGGTGGCGCCGGCGGCGAGGCCCAGCGCGGCCAGGCCGGCGACCAGCAGTTTCATGAATTTCGTCATTGCAGCAATTCCCCTTTGGTAGTGGTGCGACGGTGTAATTGTTGATAGGGACGGCGGTGAAACGGCGCTAAGTGTACGCCGTCGCTGCGAAAGAAAAAGCCCCGCCGGAGCGGGGCTTGTTTGTCGCCGGAGCCCGACGCCGTCAGGCGTAGCTGCGCAGCCGGTGCGAGAACTCCACGAGCGGCAGGATGTTGGTCCTCTCTGCGCGCTCGCACCAGTCCTTGAGCTGCGAGACGAGTTGCTCGGTCGTGAGCGTCGAGCGCTCCCAGATGCGCTGCAGCTCTTCGCGCATCGACCACGCGGTCTTGAGGTCCGGGCTCGTCTCGAGCACGCGCGCGATGCGCTCGCGGTGCGCAGCGGGCACTGCCGCCTGGTCGCGATGCCACCACTTGCGGATCGCCTGCACCGGGGCATAGTCGGCGCCCTTGGCACGCAGGCGCTCGATCTCGAGGCGGCTCGTGCGCTTCATCGACTTCGCGTAGTTCGCCATCACATCGAAGCGGTGCGCGATCACGGCCTGCAGCGTCGCGGCGTCGACTTCCCACTTGGACGGGTCGAGCTTCACCTGGGGCGCCTGCTTGCGAACCGTGATGAGGCCGAGCGAGCGCCCGATGCGGATGTAGAGCCAGCCCAGGTCGAACTCGTACGGGCGGATGGAGAACTTGGCCGAGGTCGGATAGGCGTGGTGGTTGTTGTGCAGCTCCTCGCCGCCGATCCACGCCGCCCAGGGCACGATGTTGGTGCTGTCGTCCTCGGTCTGGAAGTTGCGGTAGCCGAAGTAGTGGCCGATGCCGTTGATCACGCCCGCGGCCCAGAACGGAATCCAGAGCATCTGCACGCCCCAGATGAGCGCGCCGGCGAGCGGGCCGAAGAGCATCACGTCGATGGCCGCCATCACGCCGATGCCCCACTTGTTGAACGGAGTGTAGAGGTTGCGCTCGATCCAGTCCGTCGGCGTGCTGTGGCCGTATCGGTCCATCACGTCCTTCTTGTACGACTCCTTCACGTACAGCACCACGCCGCCCCAGAGGATCTTGTTGATCCCGTGGATGCGCGGGCTATGCGGGTCTTCCTCGGTCTCGCACTTGGCGTGGTGCTTGCGATGGATCGCCGCCCACTCCTTGGTGATCATGCCGGTCGTGAGCCAGAGCCAGAAGCGGAAGAAGTGGCTGAGGGCCGGGTGCATGTCCAGGGCGCGGTGCGCCTGGCAGCGATGCAGGTACAGGGTCACGCCGGCGATGGTGATCTGCACCAAGACCAGGCCGGCAAGAACATCGCCCCACCAGGGAAGATCCAGGAAACCGCTGCTGAACATAGGTTGTGCGCCCTTTCTTGTTTCGCCCTTGTCAGGCGTGGACAGTCTGGGATTCTAACCTGCACCCCGCCCGGATGGGCGCCCGGACGTCCGGATAGACTACAACGTGTTGATTATTCATCCGTATTTTCCGTTGCAAGCGTAGGAATCGGGCTCGCTTCGCGCCGCCGGTAGGCGATGGCGATACCCTCGGCCTGGAAGGCCTTCAGCACCAGGCGGAAGAGCCTGCTGCGCAGGTCCGCTTCCCCCGCCGCAAGGTCGCCCATCCATGCGGTGAGCTCGAGGTTCACGCCGAAGTCGCCGAGCGACTTCACGCGCGCGGCCGGGGCGGGCGCGGGCATGACACGCGGCTCGGAGCGCGCGATCTGCTCGAGGAGCTCGCAGGCACGGTCCACGTCCGCGTCGTACGAGACGCTCACGGCGAGCACGACGGTGACCTCCTTGTCGCTGTAGGTATGGTGG
>CAMPHL010000014.1 GCA_946885905.1 uncultured Pseudomonadota bacterium
TCCCACCGGCGTGCGGGGGCTGATGATGCTCACCGACGATACCGCCGCGCGCCTGCAGATCAAGGACCGCCTCGACGCGCGCGAAAGCGTCCTGGGCGGCGCGCGCTACCTGGCGCTGCTCAAGGAGAACATGTCGCAGCGGCTTGCCGAGCCGGACAAGACATTCCTCGCGCTCGCCGCGTACAACATGGGGCTCGGCCACCTCGAGGACGCGCGCGTCCTCGCCGAGGGCGCGGGCCTCGATCCCGACAAGTGGCAGGACGTGCGGCAGGTGCTCCCGCGGCTCACGGAACCGGAGCACTTCAACAAGGTGAAGCACGGGTACGCACGTGGGCACGAGGCGCAACGCCTCGTGGACAACGTCCGCAACTACTACGACATCCTGAATCGCATGGTGCCGCGCGATGGGCCGGTTCCCGGCGCCCCGCCCGAGCCGGCGGCCCCTCAGCTCTCGACGAAGGGCGTGGCCTCGTCCAGGTGAGCGGTGTCGTCCCAGGCTTCGAGGCGCCAGGCGTCGCCCTCGAAGGCCACTGCGTTGTAGGACGCGTTGGAGATCGCGACCTTGTGCGCATGGGCGATGGGAATGTCGTGGACGATGCGGTAGAGCACCGCCAGCACCCCGCCATGCGTCACGGCGACCGCGCGCCGGCCGGCATGCGCCTTCGCGAGGGCCAGGAACGCCGCGTGGATGCGCTCGTGGAACCCGCGGCGGGTCTCGCCCCCGGGGATCGCCGCGTCGGGATCGCTGTGGGCGGCCCGCGAGAACACGCCGGGCCAGCGCGCGTCGACCTCGGCGTAGGTGAGCCCTTCGCCTTGGCCGAAGGAACGTTCGCGCAGGCGCGGCTCGGGCACAGCCTCCAGCTTGCAGTGCGCGGCGATGATTTGCGCCGTGCGCATCGCACGGCCCAGGTCGCTCGCCACGATCGCGTCGAAGCGCTCACGTGCGAGGCGCCGGCCGATGGCCTCGGCCTGGGCGATTCCCTCGGCGGTCAGGTCGCTGTCCGTCTGGCCCTGGATGCGAGTCTCGGTGTTCCACACCGTCTGGCCATGCCGGACCACGATGAAACGAGTCGTCACCCGGGGCGCCGCTCCAAGGGCATGGTCATCCCGGCGCAGGCCGGGGCCCGATGACCTCGACCCCGCCCAGGAAAGGCACGAGCGCCTTCGGCACCGCCACCGATCCGTCGGCGTTCTGGTAGTTCTCCAGCACCGCCACGAGCGTGCGCCCGACCGCGAGGCCCGAGCCGTTCAGCGTGTGGAGCGGCTCGTTCCTGCCCTGGGCGTTGCGGTAGCGCGCCTGGATGCGGCGTGCCTGGAAGGCCTCGAAGTTCGAGCAGGAGGAGATCTCCCGGTACGCGTTCTGGCCCGGGAGCCACACCTCGAGGTCGTAGGTCTTCGCGCTCGAGAAACCCGTATCTCCCGTGCACAGGACCATCCTGCGGTACGGCAGCTCCAGGCGCTCGAGGATCGCCTCGGCGTTGCGCGTGAGCTCCTCGTGCGCCTCGCCCGAATCCCCGGGCCGCTCGAAGCGCACGATCTCGACCTTGTCGAACTGGTGCACGCGGATCATGCCGCGCGTGTCCTTGCCGTAGCTTCCAGCCTCCGAGCGGAAGCACGGGCTGTAGCAGGTGAACTTGAGCGGCAGGTCCTTGCCGTCGACGAGCGTGTCGGCGAGAAGGTTGGTCACCGGGTACTCGGCGGTGGGAATGAGGTAGAGGTCGCGGCCCTCGATCTTGAACAGGTCCTCGTGGAACTTGGCGAGGCTGGACGGCCCATCCGCCGCGCGCGCGTTCACCATGTACGGGACGTACACCTCGGTGTAGCCATGCTCCTCGGTATGGACCTGCAGCATGAGCTGCGCGATGGCGCGGTGCAGCCGTGCGACCGCTCCCTTGAGCACGTAGAAACGCGCGCCGGCGATCTTCGCGGCGGTCTCGAAGTCCATGCCGGCGAGCCCCGCGCCAACGTCCACGTGGTCCCGGGGCTGGAAGTCGAACTTGCGCGGCTCGCCCCAACGGCGCATTTCGACGTTGTCGTCGCTCGACTTTCCCTCGGGGACCTCGGCGCGCGGGATGTTCGGGATCACGCGCAGGAAGGCTTCCTGCTTCTCGCGGTTGGCGCCCAATGCCGCCTCGTTGGCCTTGAGCTCGTCGCCGATGCCGCCGACCTCCTCCATGGCCGCGGAGACGTCCTCGCCCTTGCCCTTGAGCATGCCGATCTGCCTGGACAGCGCGTTGCGCTTGGCCTGCAGCTCCTCGGTGCGCGACTGGACCCGCTTCCTCTCGTCCTCGAGCGCGCGGAACGCGGCCTCGTCGAACAGGAAGCCGCGGCGTTTCAGGCCCGCGACGACGGCGGGAAGGTCCTTGCGGAGAAGTTGGATGTCGAGCATCGAGGCGGATGGAGGAATCGGGGGGGCTCGAGGAGTCGAGCGGCGACCTTGTCGTGCGGCTCCGACATCGCCCCGGTCCAGGCGGCTCCCCGACGTTGGCCTATTTTAGCTTTTTCGCCTGCTCGTCCTTCTGCCGCAGGTGCTCGAGCTTCTCGCGTATCTTCGATTCCAGGCCGCGATCGGTCGGCCGGTACCAGTTCGGGCGCTCCATCCCTTCGGGAAAGTAGCTCTCCGCCGCGGCGTAACCGCCTTCCTCGTCGTGCGCGTAGCGATAGTCCTTGCCGTAGCCCAGGCCTTTCATGAGCCTGGTGGGCGCGTTGCGGATGTGCAGCGGCACGGGACGCGTGCCGTCCTCGGCCACGAACGCACGCGCTTCGTTGTAGGCCACGTACACCGCGTTCGATTTGGCCGCGACGGCGAGGTAGATCGCGCACTCGGCCAGGGCGAGCTCGCCCTCGGGCGAGCCCAGGCGCTCGAACACTTCGGCCGCGTTGATCGCGACCTCCAGCGCGCGCGGGTCGGCGAGCCCGATGTCCTCGCTCGCCATGCGCACCATGCGGCGCGCGAGGTAACGCGGATCGGCCCCGCCGTCGAGCATGCGCACCAGCCAGTAGAGGGATGCGTCCGGGTCGCTCCCCCGCACGCTCTTGTGCAGCGCGGAGATCTGGTCGTAGAAGTTGTCGCCGCCCTGGTCGAAGCGGCGGCCGGCGCGTTGCGCGATGCCGTTCACGAAATCGACGTCGACGCCGCGCTTGCCCTCGACGCGCGCGGCTTCCGCGACCTGCTCGGTGAGGTTGAGCGCGCGGCGGCCGTCCCCATCCGCGAACTCCGCGATCCGGGCTCGCGCCTCCGAGGTCGAGTCGAGCCTTTCGGCCTCGAAGCCACGCGCGATCAGCACGTCGAGCTCCCCGGCCTCGAGGCTTTCGAGGACATACACCTGCGCGCGCGAGAGCAACGCCCCGATCACCTCGAAGGACGGGTTCTCCGTGGTGGCGCCGATGAAGGTGAAGAGCCCCGACTCGACGTGCGGCAGGAAGGCGTCCTGCTGCGCCTTGTTGAAGCGGTGGACCTCGTCCACGAACACGATGGTCGCGCGGCCGTATTGGTCACGCGCGAGCTTCGCCCGCTCGACCGCCTCGCGGATCTCCTTCACGCCGGCGAGCACGGCCGAGATCGCGATGAACTCCGCGTTGAAAGCCTTGGCCATGAGCCGGGCGAGCGTGGTCTTGCCCACGCCCGGCGGCCCCCACAGGATCATCGAGTGCGGCTTGCCGGCGCGCAGCGCGACGTTGATCGCACACCCCTCGCCCAGCAGGTGCCGCTGGCCGACGACGTCGTCCACGCTCGCCGGGCGCAGCCGTTCCGCGAGGGGTACGTGGACCTCGCCCGAAGCGCCGAACAGATCGCGCGGCCGGCTCATGCGTCCATCTTAAGCCCGGCTGCGATAATGACCTCGCATGGACGTGACCTGCGAACCCCTTCCAAGCCACCTGCACGTGGTCGCCCGCGGCCGGTTCGATGCGCAGGAGGCCCGCGTGCCTGCGCGCATCGCGATCCTCGTGGCCGAGCCGCAGCGGCACACCGCGGCGTTGGAGGACACCGCGGTCAACCGCGGCGCCCTGGTCTGCACGACCTCGAGCGAGGCCGAGGCGAGGGCCTTCCTCGGCCTCGGCTGAGACCCGCTATTTCCTCGGCGCGTCCTTCCCGGGCGCGTCCTCGATCACGTCGGCGCCCGGGGGAGGCGTGAACTCGAAGGATCGGGGTGGAACGGGCGCGTTCGCCTTGAGCTCCGAGAAGCGCAACAGGGTGCGCCCGCCCAACTGGTCGTGCAGCTCCATCGCGGCGAGCGACTTGCCATTCAGGCCGAGGCGAACCCGCTCGAAGCCGGTGTCCTTCGCTTTCGGCAGCGCCTCCGCCCATGCGAGGCCATCGGACGTGCCGGCATCCTTGAGCGTGAAAAGGGTGGTGATGTCGTCCCTGCCGGCCAGCAGCGCCGCGGGCGTGGACGAGATCGCGCCTTCCATGCGCTTCACCGTCACCTGGTTCAGGTCCGGATCGTGGATCCAGAGCCTGGTGCCGTCGCCGACGAGCACCTGCTTGTGCGGCTTGTCGTAAGTCCAGCGGAACTTGCCGGGGCGCGCGAAGGTGAACGTGCCCGAGGCCGTCTCCACCGCCTTGCCGGAACGGTCGAACACCTGCTGCTCGAAGCGCGCGGTGGCGGTCTTGGTGGCGGCGTTGAACGCGAGGAAGGCGTCGAGGCCGTTGGCTTGGGCGCCGAAAGACAGGAACGCAGCGAGGATCGGGCCCCGGGCCATCGCGGCAACCGCCGCGCCCGGGGTGGCGAGAAATCGCATAGGCCTATTTAGAAGGCTGGATGATCTCGCGGTTCCCGTTCGACGCCATCGGCGTGACCAGACCCGCCTTCTCCATGTCCTCGATGAGACGTGCGGCGCGGTTGTAGCCGATCCGCAGGTGCCGCTGCACGAGGGAAATCGACGCGCGCTTGTTCTGCAGGACGATTTGCACCGCCTGGTCGTAAAGCGGGTCGGCTTCCCCTCCGGCCGCGCCCTCCCCGGCACCGCCCAGCTCCTGCTGCTCGGGCTCGTCGAGGATGCCGTCGATGTATTGCGCCTCGCCCTGCTTCTTGAGGCTCTCCACGACGCGGTGGACCTCGGCGTCCGAGACGTAGGCGCCGTGGCAGCGGATCGGCAGGCCCGTGCCGGGCGCGAGGTAGAGCATGTCGCCCTGGCCGAGCAGGCTCTCGGCGCCCTGCTGGTCGAGGATCGTGCGCGAGTCGATCTTCGAGGAGACCTGGAAGGCGATGCGCGTGGGGACGTTGGCCTTGATGAGGCCCGTGATGACGTCCACCGACGGGCGCTGCGTAGCGAGGATCAAGTGGATGCCCGAGGCGCGCGACTTCTGCGCCAGGCGGGCGATCAGCTCCTCCACCTTCTTGCCCGACACCATCATGAGGTCCGCCAGCTCGTCGATCACCACGACCAGCAGCGGCATCGGCTCCAGGTCCTCCGGATTGTCGGGCGTGAGGGTGAAGGGGTGCTTGACGGGCTGCTTTCTCTCGATCCCTTCGCGCACCTTCTGGTTGTACGAAGCGAGGTTCCTCACCGAGACCGCGCTCATGAGCTTGTAGCGCCGCTCCATCTCGGCCACGCACCAGTTCAACGCCGCGCCGGCCTGGCGCATGTCGGTCACGACGGGCGCCAGCAGATGCGGGATGCCCTCGTAGACCGAGAGCTCGAGCATCTTGGGGTCGACCATGATCAGCCGCACTTCGCCGGGCGTGGCCTTGTAGAGCAGCGAGAGGATCATCGCGTTGATCGCCACCGACTTGCCGGAGCCGGTGGTGCCCGCGACCAGCAGGTGGGGCATCTTCGCGAGGTCGGCTACCAGGGGCTTGCCGGTGATGTCCTTGCCGAGAGCGATGGTGATGCGCGAGCCCAGGTCGGCGTAGGCCTGCGAGCCCACGATCTCCGACAGGCGCACGATCTCGCGCTTGGGATTGGGAATCTCCAGGCCCATGCAGGAGGTGCCGGGGATGGTCTCGACCACGCGGATCGCCATGACCGAAAGCGCCCGCGCGAGGTCGCGTGCGAGGTTCACGACCTGCGAACCCTTCACGCCCACTGCGGGCTCGATCTCGTAGCGCGTGATGACCGGGCCGGGGTAGGCCGCGACGACCTTCACCTGCACGTTGAAGTCGAGCAGCTTCCTTTCGATGAGGCGCGAGGTGTACTCGAGCGTCTCCGGCGTCGGGCGCTCGACGTGGGATTCCGGCGCGTCCAGGAGTGCCAGCTGCGGCAGCGGCGAATCCGGGAGGTCGGCGAAGAGCGGCACCTGCTTCTCGCGCACCGCGCGCTCGCTCCTGGGCACGGCGCTCGCCGGCATCTCGATGCGGATCGGCTCGTGCTCCTCGAAGATCTTGCGCGCCTCCTCGACCTTCTCCTCGCGCTGGGCCGCCGCGGCCTGTCCCACTTCCCGGTCGCGCTTCGCCTCGATGCGCGCGCGCAACGCGAACCAGGCCCATTCGAGCCCCGCGCCCACGGTTTGCGAAACCCGCAGCCACGACACTCCGGTGAACAGGCTGAAGCCCGCGGCGATCGTGGCCACGAGCAGCAGTGTGCCGCCGGTGAAGCCGAGCGCCTTGGAGGCCAGGCCGGAAAGCACCATGCCGAGCACGCCACCGGGAACGAGGGGCAGCTCCGCGCGCAGCGAATGCAGGCGCAGCGACTCCAGGGAGGCGCTCGCCGCCAGCAGGAATGCGAAGCCCACGAGGGAAACGGCGAGCGTGCGGCGATTCACGAGCTCCCAGTCCTCCACCCTGCGGTAGAGGCGCAGCACGCCGAAGACCGCAAGCCCGACCCACCACCAGGCCGAGACCCCGAAGAGGTAGAGCAGGACCTCCGCGATCCATGCTCCGCCCGCGCCCGCCTTGTTCGCGACCGGCTCGCCGGTGCCGCTGAAGAACGGGCCCGGGTCGCCGCGATGGTAAGTGGCGAGCGCGAGGGCGAGGTAGAGGGCGACGGCGAGGAGGAGGAGCCAGCCCGCCTCGCGCAGCAGGCGCCCGAGGCGGGGATTGAAGGGCGGCTGGTTCGCGCTTACAGCGATGGCGGGAACTCCCGGTTGATGATGGTGATCGCCTTCGACTCGATCGAGATGCACCCGCGGTCGGTGAGGTCCTTGAGGATGCGGTTCACCATTTCGCGGGAGGCGCCCACCATGTTGGCGAGCTCCTGCTGCGAGAGCTTCTCCGTGACGACGAGCTTGCCGTTGGCCGGCACGGCGAGCTCGAGCAGCGTGCTCGCCACGCGGCCGTAGACGTCCATGAGCGCGAGCGTGCCGATCTTGCGGTCGGCCTCGCGCACCCGCTGGGCGAGCATCTGCATCACCATGTTGCCGATCCGCGGCTCCTGCTCGACGCAGCGCTCGAAGGCGGCGTGCGTGAGCACCTGGAAGGTGGAGGGCTCGATGGTGGTCACCGAGGCCGAGCGCGGCTGCTTGTCGATCATCGACATCTCGCCGAAGAAGGCGCCGGGACCGAGGATCTTGAGGATGATCTCGCGCCCGTCCTCGTCGCCGATGAAGACCTTCACCTTGCCGGACTGGATCATGTAGAGCGAGTCGCCCATCTCGCCCTCGGTGAGGACGACGGCGTTCTTCGGATAGCTCTTCTCGCTCGAAACGGCGCGGATCACGTCGAGCTCGCGGTCGGACAGCCGCGTGAAGAACGGCACCGCCTTGAGGGCCATGGTGCGTTCGCCGACGCTGCTGCGCTTGGTCGTGGCGGACATCCCGTCTAGATACTGAAAAACCCTTTAGTTGTCAAATGTTTAGGACAAAGTCTTCATATAAATCCTTGAATTCAGGGACATAAAGCGGGGCGGCGGGATGCGATAATCGCCTTGCAAGGCTTCCTTTCCGGCACCAAATACCTTCCACGAATGACAACGACCCATTCGCGCCTCCTCATCCTCGGCTCGGGACCGGCGGGCTATACCGCCGCGGTTTACGCCGCCCGCGCCAACCTCAAGCCACGGCTCATCACCGGGCTCGCCCAGGGCGGGCAGCTCATGACCACGACCGACGTGGACAACTGGCCCGCCGACGCCATGGGCGTGCAGGGCCCCGAGCTCATGGACCGCTTCCTCAAGCACGCCGAGCGCTTCGAAACCGAAATCGTCTTCGACCAGATACATACCGCGCACCTGGAGGAGAAGCCGATTCGCCTCGTGGGCGATTCGGGCACCTATACCTGCGACGCGTTGATCATCGCCACGGGGGCTTCCGCCATGTACCTGGGCCTGCCCTCCGAGCAGGCGTACATGGGCAAGGGGGTGTCGGGCTGCGCCACCTGCGACGGCTTCTTCTACAAGGGCCAGGACGTCTGCGTCGTGGGCGGCGGCAACACCGCGGTCGAGGAAGCCCTCTACCTGGCCAACATCGCAAGGCACGTCACGGTGATCCACCGCCGCGACAAGTTCCGCGCCGAGAAGATCCTGCAGGACAAGCTCTTCGCCAGGCAGGCCGAAGGCAAGGTCACCATCGAGTGGGACCACGTGCTCGACGAAGTGCTGGGCGACAAGGGCGGGGTGACCGGCGTGCGCATCAAGTCCACGAAGACCGGGGCCACGAACGACGTGAAGGTCACCGGCTGCTTCATCGCGATCGGCCACAAGCCCAACACCGACATCTTCGCGGGCCAGCTCGAGATGAAGGACGGCTACATCGTCACCAGGAGCGGCCTGCAAGGCGGTGCCACCGCCACCAGCGTCCCGGGCGTGTTCGCCGCGGGCGACGTGCAGGACCACGTCTACCGCCAGGCGGTAACCAGCGCGGGCACGGGCTGCATGGCGGCCCTGGACGCCGACAAGTATCTCGAGTCTCTCGCGTGACGCGGAAGGATCGCGAGGAAGCCTCCGCCGTCTTTCGCGAGGCGGTCCGTGATGTCCGGCCGATGGCGCCGGTCAACCGCGTGGTGCAGGAGCGGCCCAAGCCCAGGCCCCACCCGGCCATGCGCGAGCAAGACGAGCAGGCGGTCCTCGCCGAGCTCGCGCACCTCGCGCTCGATGGCGACGACATCGAGATGGAGGACGACGCGACCTTCCTGCGGCCGGGCCTGCCGCGCGACATCCTGAGGAAGCTGCGGCGCACGCATTGGGTCGTGCAGGCCACTCTCGACTTGCACGGTTTTACGGGCGACGAGGCGGTAGCCGAAACGGCCGTGTTCCTGGCCGCGTGCAGGCGCGAGGGCCGGAGGTGCGTACGCATCGTGCACGGCAAGGGCCTGCGCTCGCCCGGCAAGGAGCCGGTGCTCAAGCGCCGCATCCGCAAGCTCCTCACCCGCCGCGACGAGGTGCTCGCCTTCGCCGAGCCGCGCGCGCACCACGGCGGCGGCGGCGCGGTGATCGTGCTGCTGCAGGGGTGAGCGCCTTCGCCGTTCTGCGACAATAGCGCCATGGAAGAAAAGCCCTTGGTCGGTGTCGTGATGGGGTCGCAAAGCGACTGGGACGTAATGCAGCACGCCGTGCGCGTACTGATGGATTTCGGCGTCCCGCACGAGAAGCGCGTGGTCTCCGCCCATCGCACGCCCGACACGATGTTCGAGTACGCCGAAACCGCGCGCGATCGCGGCCTCGCCTGCATCATCGCGGGCGCGGGCGGCGCCGCGCACCTGCCCGGCATGATCGCCTCGAAGACCACGCTGCCGGTGCTCGGCGTGCCGGTGCCCTCGCGCCACCTCGCGGGCCAGGATTCGCTCTACTCGATCGTGCAGATGCCCAAGGGGATCCCGGTCGGCACGTTCGCCATCGGCGAGGCGGGAGCGGCCAACGCGGGACTCTTCGCCGTGAGCCTTCTCGCAGCCTCCGACGCGGAGCTCGCGCGCAAGCTCGCCGAATACCGCGACAAGCTGCGAGAGCAGGTCGCGGCGATGCAACTGCCAGACGTACTGTGATCCTTCCGGGGGCAACGCTCGGCCTGCTGGGCGGCGGCCAGCTGGGCCGCATGTTCACCGTCGCGGCGCGCACGCTGGGCTATCGCGTCACCGTGCTCGATCCCGATGCGCACGCCCCCGCGGCCGAGTTCGCCACCCGGCACCTCGCGGTCGCGTTCGATGATCCGGCCGCGCTGGACGAGCTCGCCGGCACGTGCGCCGCGGTCACCACGGAGTTCGAGAATGCGCCGGCCGATGCGCTGGATGCGATCGGCCGGCGTACCGTGGTGCGCCCCAGCGGCGCGTCGGTCGCCATCGCGCAGGACCGGCGCAGGGAAAAGGCCTTCTTCTCGCAGCACGGCTTTCCCGTCGGCTCCTGGGGGCGGATCGACGCTCCGGCGGACATCGAGGCGGCCCTGGCGAACGTTCGCCTTCCGGCGCTGCTCAAGACCGCGCGGCTCGGCTACGACGGCAAGGGCCAGGCTCGCGTGGCCTCGCGCGGGGAAATCGAGGCCACGCTGCGTTCATGGAAGGGCGTGCCGTGCGTGCTCGAGGAACTGCTCACGCTCGAGCGCGAGATCTCCGTCGTGCTCGCCCGCCGCGAGGACGGCGCCGGCGCCGTCTTTCCCGTCGCGGAGAACCGTCACGCCTCGGGCATCCTCGACGTGACGATCGCTCCGGCCCGCCTCGACGCCGCGCTCGCCGCCGAGGCGACGCAGCTCGCCACGCGCCTTGCCGAAGCGCTGGAGTACGTGGGCGTCCTCGCGGTGGAGATGTTCGTGGTCGGCGGCCGCCTGCTGCTGAACGAGATCGCGCCGCGTCCCCACAACAGCGGCCACTACACCATCGACGCCTGCCGAACCTCCCAATTCGAGCAGCAGGTGCGCGTGCTCTGCGGGCTGCCGCTCGGCGATCCCTCCCAGCACACGCCCGCGGTGATGGTGAATCTCCTTGGCGATGCCTGGCGCTCGGGCGAGCCCGGCTGGGAAGCGGTGCTCCGGCATCCGGGCGCGCACCTGCACCTCTACGGCAAGCGCGAGGCCCGCCCCGGGCGCAAGATGGGACACGTCACGGTGTGCGAAGCCACGCCGCAACGAACCCTCGAGGCCGCACTCGACATCCGCGCCGCGCTCGGGATCGGCCCCGCGGGCGAATCCATCTAGGGGAACGGGCGCGTCCAAAGGGGGACGAACCCAAGGAGCTTACCCATGATGAGCGCACGCCGAGCCGCAATCGCCGCTTTCCTCTGCTTCGCCCTTCCGTGGGCCGACGCCGCGGAGCACCGTGAATCGCGGCCGGTCTCGGAATTCAGCCAGGTCGGCGTGTCCGCGCCCATCGACGTCCAAATCTCCATCGGCGACACGCACTCGCTTGCCTTCGAAGGCGATGCCGAGGCGATCGCGCGCCTCGAGGCCGTGGTCGAGTCGGGCAGGCTCGAGATCCGGGCGCGTCCGGGCGAGAAGAGCTGGACGTGGAACAGGAAGGTCACCGCGCGAATCGTGGCGCGCCGCATCGATGGCCTCGCCGTGGCCGGCTCCGGCGACATCACCGCGAGCGGCATCCAGGGCGAGTCCCTCAAGGTCTCGATCGCCGGGTCCGGGGACGTGCGCGTCGGCGGGAAGGTCGAGGGACTCACGGCGAACATCGCGGGGTCGGGCGAGATCCGCGCGGCCGACCTCGACGCGCAGCGCGTGAAAATCACGATCGCAGGCTCCGGAGACGCGACCGTTCGCGCGCAGCAGGCGTTGTCGGTCGCCGTCTCCGGCTCCGGCGACGTGCGCTACTACGGCGATCCCACGGTCGAGAAGACGATCATGGGCTCGGGCAGGGTGCGGCGCGCTGGAGGCTCCACGACCTGATGCGGCGCTGGTTCCGCTCCCGCCCCGCGGCGCGCTCGCGTTCCATCGACGAGGCGCTCTGGCGGGAGGCCACGGCCGAATGGCTCTTCAAGCGCGGGCTTCCGGAGGAGTCGAACCGCCGGCTGAAGGCGCTCTCGGAGCGTTTCCTCGCGATGAAGCACTACTCCGGCACGCACGGCCTGGAAGTCGACGCGCGGATGCAGGTCGAGATCGCCGCGCAGGCCTGCATCCTCGTGCTCGAGCTGGGCATCGAATGGTACGAAGGCTGGTCGGAGGTCATCGTGTATCCGAGCCAGTTCGCGCCCGAGCGCGAGGAGATGGACGAGGACGGCGTCGTCCACCTCACCAACGACCCGATGGCCGGCGAAGCATGGCTCGGCGGACCGGTGGTGCTGTCGTACGAGGACGTCGCGCTCGCCGCCGATGCGGAGCAGCGCGTGGCGGGCTACAACGTGGTGATCCACGAGTTCGCCCACAAGCTGGACATGCGCCACGGCGACCCGAACGGATTCCCGCCGCTGCACGCGGGCATGGACGCAGCGCTGTGGAAAGCGGCGTTCTCGTCGGCGTACCGCGACTTCTGCGCGCGCGTCGACCACGCCGATTCGCTGCCCGAGGCGCGCCTGCAGGAGGCGCTCGACCAGCTGCCGATCGATCCCTACGCCGCCGACAGCGCAGGCGAATTCTTCGCCGTGGCCTCCGAGGCGTTCTTCGAGACGCCCGAGCTGCTCGAGCCGGCGTACCCCGCCGTGTACGAGCAGCTCAAGCTCTTCTACCGGCAGGACCCGCTCGCGCGCCTGGCCTCAGGCAGCTCTGGCTCACTCGCGTAGGGCCTGACCCCGCTTCCAAGCTCCTAGGCGACCTTGCCCTCATCGGGCGAGTCGGGGGAATCGGGCGAGCCTTCGCCGCGCGACCTGGAGCGGCCGGCGCGCTCGGCTTCCTCCATCTCCTTTTCCTCGGAGGCGCTGCGCGGTTCCGCGTCGCGCGCTTCGCGCTCGATGTCGTGGTGCTGCACGTGCTCCTTCAGCCCGCGGTTGTACTGGCGGGTTCCGGAGTAGCTGCCCTCGCCATATTGCTGGCCGGTGCCGGACTGTTGCTGCTGCTTCTGCGGATCCTTGAGGTCCTTCTTGTCCTGGCCCAGCTGCGGCTCGGGCTTGCGGTCCTTGTCGCCGTTCATTTCTTTTCCTCCGTGTTGCCATTGCCCGTCGTGTTCACGCCGTCCGCCTTCTGCGGCGTGATGCGCGCGGTGGTGGAATACGAGTGGTTGTCGCCTTCCTGCGGCTTCTGGGTGTTCTCCTCTTGCTTGGAGATCTCCGTCGTATTGGGCGCCACGGGCGTCGTGCCCGCCGGATCGCCCGAGGGCTCCGCGGGGGCCTGGCCGATCACCACCGCCGAGGGGCTCGCCTTGCCTTCCGCGGGCGCCTTCGCGCGCGTGTCGGAGATGCGTTCGCCGCAGGCGGTGAGGCCGGCGGCCAGCAACAACGCGGCGAGCCAAGTGGCGCCGCGCGCAATGCGGTCGTGCTGAATCATGGCAATGTCCTTCCGGCTGCGCCGCCCTTTGGGGCGGCCATCCGGAAAGCTTAGGAGGAAGGGGGTCCGGCGATTATCGGACGGGGGCCGGATCGAGCGTAGGACAGCCCCCCGCCCGAGGAGGGGGCGGACGGCGACCCTAGAGGAACAGGACCGCGGGAAATACGGCGATCGCAAGCACGATCAGGATCCACTCGCAGTTCCAGCGCTTCAGGTGCCCGGTGTAGTGCAGGATGATCGCGGCAATGGCGAACACGTAGAAAGCGGCGAGCAGCATCTTGTTGTGGTTCCTCCTCCTCGGTGCCGACAGGATACCGGAAAAGCCCCGGCGGCGACCCTAGACGGCGTCTTCGCCCGTCTCGCCCGTACGGATTCGAACCACCTGGTCCACGTCGAGGACGAAGATCTTGCCGTCCCCGATCTTGCCGGTGCGCGCGGCCTTCACGATCGCGTCCATGGCCTTCTCGACGAGCGCGTCGGCGACCACGACCTCGACCTTGACCTTGGGCAGGAAATCGACGACGTACTCGGCGCCGCGATAGAGCTCGGTGTGGCCCTTCTGCCGCCCGAAGCCCTTCACCTCGGTTACGGTGAGGCCGGTCACGCCGATCTCCGAGAGCGCCTCGCGCACCTCGTCGAGCTTGAACGGCTTCACGATCGCTTCGATCTTCTTCATTGTCTGCAGGCCTCGTTGAGGGGCGCCTGGCGCGCGCTCCTAGCGAAAGATCACGACTTGGGGTGGAAACCCGATGTTATTGGATATCGCCAGTCCTTGCCAAAGCCCCGGGGCGTGATGCGCACGCCGGGCGGCGCCTGCCGCCGCTTGTACTCGTTCAACTGGATGAGGCGCACCACCTGCCGCACCGCGCGCAGGTCGTATCCCATGCCCGCGATCTGCTCGGCCGACATGTCGCGCTCCATGTAGCGCTCCACGACGGCGTCGAGGACCTCGTAGGGCGGCAGGCTGTCCTGGTCGGTCTGGTCGGGCTTGAGCTCCGCCGAGGGCGGCCGCTCGAGCACCCGGCTGGGGATCACCATTCCCTTCGAATTGCGCCAATGGCAAAGCCGGTACACCAGGGTCTTCAGGATGTCCTTGATCACCGCGAAGCCGCCCGCCATGTCGCCATAGAGCGTGCAGTAGCCGGTCGCCATCTCGCTCTTGTTGCCGGTGGTCACGACGATGGAACCGAACTTGTTCGACAGGGCCATGAGGAGCGTGCCGCGGATCCGCGACTGCAGGTTCTCCTCGGTCGTGTCCTCGGGGCGGCCCTCGAAGGCGGGCGCGAGGCTCGTCTTGAACGCGTGGAAGAGCGGCGCGATCGGGATCTCGGTGTACTTGACGCCCAGCGTGCGCGCCATCTCGCGGGCGTCGTCGAGGCTCATCTGCGCGGTGTATTCGGACGGCATCATCACCGCGTGCACGCGTTCGGGCCCAAGGGCGTCCACGCAGACCGCGAGCACGAGGGCCGAGTCCACGCCGCCCGACAGGCCCAGCAGCACGCCGGGAAAGCGGTTCTTGTTCACGTAGTCGGCGGTCCCGGTCATGAGGGCGCGGTATATCACCTCCTCCTCGGTGAGCGGCCTGGCCATGGGACCGCGCACCGCGGCGCCGTCGAAATCGACGATGTCCACCGACTCCCTGAAACTGTCGGCCTGGTAGGTGACCTGCCCTTCGCCGTCGAGCGCGAAGGACGCGCCGTCGAAGACCAGCTCATCCTGGCCGCCGGTGGCGTGCACGTAAAGCAGCGGCAGGCGGGTTTCCTTCACCCGGTTGCCCATGTGGCGGTAGCGCTCGGCCTGCTGGGCACGGTTGAAAGGCGAGGCGTTGATGGACAGGATGAGCTGCGCGCCCGCGGCCTTCGCCTGCGCGGCCGGCTCGGGGAACCACAGGTCCTCGCAGATCGTGAGGCCGAGCTTGCGGCCCTCGACCTCGAACACGCACGCGAGGTTGCCCGTCTCGAAGTAGCGCTTTTCGTCGAAGACCGCATAGTTGGGAAGCTTCTGCTTGAAGTACACCTTCTCGATGCGCCCGTTGCGGAGCACGGCGGCGGCGTTGTAGCGCGTGCGGCCCTCGCGGTGCGGATAGCCCACGACGGTCGCGACGTCGGTGCAGTAGGCCGCGAGCCGGATGAGCTCCGCGGTGCACTGGTCGCAGAAGTCGTCGCGCAGCCAGAGGTCCTCGGC
>CAMPHL010000015.1 GCA_946885905.1 uncultured Pseudomonadota bacterium
GTCGAGCACTTCGCGAACCGCGGCTCGGTGGTCGCGAGCCGCTCGATCGAGGACCTGCTGGAAACGCTCGACATCCGGATCGCGCTCGAGACGCGGGCGCTGAAGCTGGCGCTGCCCCACCTCACCGCGAAGCACTTCAAGGCGGCGCGCGAGATCATGCGCCGCTACGACGAGAGCGAGAGCCCGCGCCAGTGGACCGAGCTCAACCTCGAGTTCCACCTCACGCTGTACCGCCCCTGCGGCCGTCCGCGGCTGGTGCGGATGATCGAGGAGCTGGTGCGCGGCATCAACATCCACCTGCGCCAGCACATCTCGCACACCGTCGGCCGTGGCAACCCGCAGGCGGAGCACAAGGACATCCTGAAAGCCTGCGTCGAGGGCGACGGCCCGTTGGCCGTGCGGCTCACGGAGCAGCACATCGAGCGTACGAAGGCGGCGCTGGTGGCAAGCGCTCCTCGATGAGCCACGACGTCGCCATCATCGGCGGCGGCGTGATCGGCTGCGCCGCGGCGTTCTTCCTGCGCTCGGCCGGCGTGGAACGCGTCTGCGTGATCGAGCCCGATCCCACTTACGCGAAGGCCTCCACGCCGGTCGCGACCGGCGGGTGCCGGCGCCTGTTCGCACTGCCCGAGAACATCCGCATGTCGCAGTTCAGCATCCCGTTCTTCAAGGACTTCGGGCGGCACGTCGCCGTGGACGGGTACGCGCCCGATGTGCAATGGCGCGAACGCGGTTACTTCTTCGTGGGCGGCCCGGGACATGCGAAGGTGCTCGAGGAGAACTTCCGGACGCAGCAATCGCTGGGCGTGGAGGTCGAGCTCATGGACCGCCAGGCGATCGCATCGCGATACCCGTGGATGCGCACGGACGACCTGGCGTTGGGGGTCCTCTCGCCCGGGGACGGCTGGCTGGATCCGAATAGCGTGCTGCAAGGGTTTCGCAAGAAGGCCCAGGCGCTCGGGGCCGAATTCGTGCGCGACCGCGTGGTCGACATTTATATAAGTGGCAATCGCGTCACGGAGCTCGAGCTGGGGTCCGGCGCGCGCATCCGGGCCGATCACGTCGTCAACGCCGCGGGCTGCTGGGCGGGCGCGGTCGCGAAGCTCGCGGGCATCGACGTGCCGGTGAACGCGATGCGCCGCTTCGAGCACTACGTCGAGCTCGCCCAGCCGCTGCCGCCCGACGCGCCGCTCATCAAGGATCCGGAGCGCCTCATCATCCGGCCCGAAGGGAAAGGCTATTCGGTGGGCCTGGTGAAGTCCGATGAGCCGCGCGGGTTCAACCTGGAGATGGATCCCGCGTGGTTCCAGGAGGTGGTCTGGCCCGCGTGCGCGAGCCGCGTGCCCGCCTTCGAGGCGCTCAAGCTCAAGCGCGAGTGGGCGGGCCTGTACGACGAGAACGAGCTCGACGGCAACATGATCCTGGGCCCGATTCCCGGGCGGCTGGGCAACTTCCATCTCGCCTGCGGCTTTTCGGGCCACGGCCTCATGCACGCGCCCGCGGTCGGGCGGGCGCTTGCCGAGCTCATCGTGCAGGGCCGGTTCGAAACGATCGACCTCTCGCGGATGGGCTACCAGCGGGTCATCGACGGCCAGCCCTGCCGCGAGCAGGGAATCCTCTAGCCCGGCGAGTAGTGGGGGCTGAGCGGGTGCGGGTTGTTGGGGGTGTCCAGCAAGCCCTCCTGCGCCAGGTCGCGCTCGATGCGCCAGTCGCGTTCGGATGGCGTCTCGTAGCGGTACGGGTAGGAGTAGGTGTAGCGGCCGTACCGATCCCGGTTGCCATATCGGTTGGAGTAGTCCGGATAGGCCAGCCGCGGCTCGAGCGGCGGGGCGACGTAGCCCCGGTCCACCCAAAGGGGATTGCCATACCGGTCGTAATGGTCGTAGTTCCGCGGGTAATCGCGCCCGTAGTGGGACGCCGCCGCGGGCAGCACGACCGCGCCGGCCAGGACTGCGAGGATCGCCTTGCGCACGAGAGCCATGTGAACCTCCGTCAATGACGGTATGGCCCTTGCCGCGGGAAATCGTTTCCGTCCGGGCGCCCACAAGTGTTGTGAGATGTTTCGGACGCGCTTGCGACTAGTGTTGTAGTGCTGTATAACACTAGCTCACATGGCCCAGGAATTCACCGACACCATCCCCATCTACCGGCAGCTGCGCGACCGGGTGGTGGCAATGATCCTGGATGGAGACCTGAAGGAAGGCGATCCCCTGCCGTCGGTGCGCACCGTATCGTCCGAGTACCGGTTGAACCCGATCACGGTGCTCAAGGGCTACCAGCAACTGGTCGATGAGGGCCTGGTCGAGGCCCGGCGAGGACTCGGCATGTTCGTGAAAGACGGCGCCCCGGTGCAGCTGCTCCAGGGCGAGCGCGAGCGTTTCCTGAACGAGGAGTGGCCGCGGGTGCGCGAAAGGATCGAGCGCCTGGGACTGTCTCCGGAAGAGCTGCTCACCGCGTCCAAACGGCGAGTGGCCAAGAAGACGGAGAGCTAGGGGCGATGGCGAGCATCGAGGCTCGGGGCCTGCGCAAGACCTACGGCGCCACGAAGGCGCTGGACGGCGTCGACCTCAAGGTCGAGGAGGGCCGCATCCTCGGCCTCATCGGCCCCAATGGCGCCGGCAAGACCACCGCGTTGAACGCCATCCTGGGGCTCACGCCCTGCGAGGGGATGCTGCGCGTGCTCGGCCAGGATCCCTGGACGCAGCGCGACGAGCTCATGCGCGAGGTCTGCTTCATCGCCGACGTCGCCGTGCTGCCGCGCTGGATGAAGGTACGCCAGGCGATCGACTACGTGGACGGCGTGCACCCGAAGTTCGATCGCGCCAGGGCCGAGGCCTTCCTCGCGCGCACCCGGATCCCGCTCGAGAAGAAGATCGGCAAGCTCTCCAAGGGCATGATCACGCAGTTGCACCTCGCGCTCGTGATGGCCATCGATGCCAGGCTCCTGGTCCTCGACGAGCCCACGCTCGGCATGGACATCCTCTTCCGCAAGAGTTTCTACGACTCGCTGCTGAACGACTACTTCGACGGCAAGCGCACCATCGTCGTCACCACGCACCAGGTCGAGGAGATCCAGCACGTCCTCACGGACGTCGCGTTCATCAAGGACGGGCGCATCGTGCTCGACAGCAGCATGGAGGGTTTCGAGGCGCGCTTCGCCGAGGTGATGGTGAGGTCGGAGGACGCGCAGCAAGCGCGGGCCCTGGGGCCGCTGCACGAGCGACAGGTTTTCGGCCGCAGCGTCTTCCTGTTCGAAGGCAAACCCCGGGAGCAACTGGAGCGATTCGGGGAAGTCCGCACGCCGGGCATCGCCGACGTCTTCGTGGCCCTCATGACTCCATCCCCCCCGGAGGCGGGCGCGATGTCTCCCTCCACCTCGGGCGACGGCCGGGGAGGGAGTCGATGACCAATACCTTCTTCTGGTCGGTCCGCCGCGAGCTCTGGGAGCACAAGTCGGTGTGGCTCGCTCCGCTGGCCGTGGCGTTGCTCGTGATCGTCGCCTTCGCCATCGGCGCGAGCGGGCACCTGGAGGTCTCGGGCTTCGCGCAGATCCCCGCGGAGAAGAAGCAGCTGCTCGTGGTGATGCCGTTCAGCCTCTCGGCCGCGATCGTGCTCCTCACCGCCTTCGCCGTGGGCGCCTTCTATTCGCTCGATGCGCTCAACGCCGAGCGCAAGGACCGCAGCATCCTCTTCTGGAAATCGATGCCGGTGTCGGATCGCACGGCCGTGCTCTCCAAGGCGTTCATTCCGATCGCGGTCATCCCCGCGGTGGCCCTGGCGATCGCGCTCGCCATGCAGCTCGTCCTGCTCGGGGTCGCCGCCATCGTCTTGCGCGCCAAGGGCATCGAAGGCGGGACGCTCTACGAGAACCTGCCGATCGGCGGCCTCACGGCCACGTTCATCTACGGGGTGTTCGTCCATGCGCTCTGGTATGCGCCGGTGTACGCGCTGATGCTGGTGGCTTCGGTCGCGACGCGCCGCCCGTTCCTCTGGATCGTGATTCCCCTGGTCGTCGTGCAGGTGCTGGAGAAGGTCGCCTTCAATACCGGGTTCACCGGCGCCTTCATCAAGTACCGCCTGCTCGGGGCCATGGGAGAGGCCTTCAAGTCCGACGCGATGAGGGACCCGGTCACGCAGCTCTCGCAGCTCGAGCCGGGACGGTTCTTCGCCGCGCCCGGCCTCTGGCTGGGCCTCGTCGCCACCGCCGCATTCCTCTTCCTCTGCATCCGCCTGCGCCGTTCGAAGGAGCCCCTCTGATGAAACCGATGCGTGCCATCCTGCTCGCGCTTGCCATCCTCGCGTTCGTGGCGCAGGCCCGCGCCCACGGCGGTCACGGCAACCTCGTCGATACGCGCTGGCTGGCGAAGAACTTCGAGTCGCCGGAGGTCGTCGTGCTCGACGCCTCACCCCGGCCCATGCACAACCGCGGGCACGTCCCCGGAGCGGTGCCGGTCGACGTGATGACGTTCATGCTTGCGAGCTTCTCCGGGCGCGACCTGCAGGCCCATGAGATGGAGCGCATGTACCAGGCGGTGGGTATCGATGCTTCGAAGAAGTTGGTGATCTACGACCAGGGCGGCTCGTGGTTCGCCCCGCGCCTTTTCTACCAGCTCGCCTATCACGGCTTCCCGGTCGAGCAGCTCGCGATCCTGGACGGCGGCATGGCGAAGTGGCAAGCCGACGGCCTTCCCGTCTCGAAGGACGCCACGCCGGCCCCGAAGCCCGGAACCTTCAAGGTGACGCGCGCGGACGAGCAGATCCGCACCCGCCCCGCGGAGCTGGTGGCGGCCTCGGGCGAGCGCAAGGGCACCGCGCTCGTCGATGCGATGGGCGTGGACAACCACTATGGCGCCGGCCAGTTCGGCCGCGGCGGCCACATCCCTTACGCCGTCTCGATGCCTGCGGAGGATTTCTTCAACGCCGACAAGACATTCAAGTCGCCGGACGAGATCCGCCGCATGGCGGCGCACTTCGGCATCCGGCCCGACCAGCAGGTCCACGCGCATTGCGGCGGAGGAGGTGCGGCGGCGGTGCCCTATTTCGCGCTCAAGCACCTGGGCGGTTACTCGAAGGTCGCCCTCTCGGTCGAGTCGCAGATGGGGTGGCTCAAGGACGACCGCGAGCTGCCGTACTGGACCTACGGGGCGCCGGCGATGATGCGCGACGCCGAATGGCTCCCGGCGTGGGGCGGGCGGATGATGCGCATGTACGGCGTTTCGAACGTGAGCGTGGTCGACGTGCGCGCTCCCGCGGCTTACGCGCAAGGCCACGTTCCCTTCGCCGTGAACGTCCCGGCCGATGCCTTCCGCAGCCATGCGGAAGATCCCGCCAGGCTCGCCGAGCTCCTCGGCGCCACCGGCGTGAATCCCGCGCACGAGGCCGTGATCGTTTCCGGCGGCGGGCTCACCAAGGAGGCGGCGCTCGCGTACGTGATGCTCGAAAGGCTCGGGCAGAAGAAGATTTCCGTGTTCGCCGAGTCGCTCGAGTCGGTCGACGTGCTCGACAAGCTCGCGCGCGGGACCCGCGGCCACACCAAGGAGGCCACGATCGTGGGCAAGCCGACGAAACCAACCGACATGACCGTCATGCCGGTGAAGTACGAGCCCCCGGAGTCCTCCACCCATGGCGCGGCCCCATCATCGGTCCGCGTGCACATCGCCTCGGGCGCGACGCTTCCCAAGCGCGCGGTCGACGGCAAGGTCGTCCACGTCCCGTACACCGAGCTCCTCAACGCGGATGGCACTCCGAAGCCCGCCAAGGACATCTGGGCGGTGCTCGCCAAGGCGGGCGTGCCGCGCTATGCCGAGCTCGTGACCGTTTCGGACGATCCAGGCGAGGCGGCGGTGAACTACTACGTGCTCAAGCTGATGGGCTTCCCGGAAGTGAAGGCGCAGATCTGAGCCGCGGGTGAACTAAACTGCGCGTCATGGCGCAGAGAGACGACCTCGACCGGTACCGTTGCCTTTGCACCCGCTTCCTCGGCGGGCACGGGCTGAATTCCACCCCAGAGTGGCTGGCGACTATGCCGCGCGATGCGAAGCGCGATCGTTATGGCGATGGCGGCGCGGTTGCGGAGCTCGAGGCGGAGACCTGCAAGGTCCTCGGCAAGCCGGCGGCGGTTTTCTTCCCGAGCGGCACGATGGCGCAGCAGATCGCGTTGCGGATCCACGCGGATCGCCGAGGCTGCCGCGTCGTGGCGTGGCACCCGACCTGCCACCTCGAGATGCACGAGGACGATGCGTTCAAGCACCTGCACGGCCTGCTCGGCGTGACGGTCGGCAATCCAGGCAGCCTCATGACGCTGGAGGACCTGCGGGCCGTCCCCGGACGGTGGGCCGCGGTGCTCTTCGAGTTGCCGCAGCGCGAGATCGGCGGAGCGTTGCCGTCGTGGAAGGACCTGCACGAGCAGGTCGCCTACGTCCGCAGCCGCGGCGCGGCGGTGCACATGGACGGCGCGCGGCTGTGGGAGTCGACGCCGTTCTACGGGAAGACGCCTGCGCAGGTCGCGGCGCTCTTCGACACCGTCTACGTCTCCTTCTACAAGATCCTGGGCGGCCTCGCGGGCGCGTGCCTCGCGGGCCCGGAGGACGTCATCGCGGAGGCGCGCGCCTGGCGCAAGCGCCACGGCGGCACGCTCTTTTCGATGTGGCCCTACGCGGCGTCGGCGCTCACGGGGCTGCGCAATCGCCTGCCGCTCATGCCGCGCTACTACCGGCACGCGGTGGCGATCGCGAAGGAGGTGCGGAAGCTCAAGGGCGTCGAGGTCCTGCCGGACCCGCCGCAGACGAACATGATGCGGCTGCTGCTGCGGGTGGGCGAGAAGAAGCTCAACGCCAACGCCTGCCGCATCGCGCGCGAGCGCAACGTGTACACGTTCAAATGGAGCGGCGAGGGATCCACCAGGGGCACGCGGCTGGTGGAGCTCACATGCGGGGATGCCACGCTCGCGTTCAAGCCGCGCGAGGTGGCGGGCATCGTCGCGGAGCTGGTGGCGCCATGAACGCCTCCGCGAGCGAAAGCGCGGCCGTCGCCATCGTCGGCGGTGGCGTCCTCGGCTGCAGCATCGCGTGGCACCTGGCGCGTGCGGGCCAAGCGAACGTCGTCGTGCTCGAGCGCAACGACATCGGATCGGGCGCTACGGCCCGTTCGGCCGGGCTGGTCGCACGCGGCCGGCTGCATCGCGAGACGCTGCAGCTCGTGCGCCGCACGCGCGAGGCGATCGCCGAGCTGGAGGCGCAGCTCGGCGAGCCCGTGGGGTTCCGGCGCGTCGGCAGCGTGCGCGTCGCGGCGAGCGAGGAGCGCGCGGCCGAGCTCGCCACGATGGACGCGTTGCTGCGCGAGCACGGCGTGGAAGTGCAGAACATCGATGCCCGACGCGCGGGCGAGCTCGTTCCCTGGCTCGATGCCTCCCGCGGCCGGCGCATCTCGCACGTCGAGGACGACGGCTACGTCGATGCCTACCAGCTCGCCAGCGCCTACGCGCGCGCCGCCCGGGAGCGCGGCGTTCGCATCCGCACGCGAACATCGGTCGGGCGCATCGTGCACGAAGGCGGCAGGGTAGTCGGCGTCGAAACCGATCGCGGCAGGATCGACGCCGACGTGGTCATCGACGCCGCGGGCGCCTGGGCGATCGGGGTCGCCGGCGCGATCGGCATCCCGATGGGCACCGCGCCCGTGCGCAGCCACTACTTCATCACCGCCCCCCAGCCTGGAGCGCGGCGCGACCATCCGATCGTCTACCTCCCCGATGCGCGCGCCTATGCGCGGCCGGAAGTCGGCGGCCTCCTGCTGGGCGTCCAGGAGCCGCAGTCGCGGACGTACGACGCGCGCACGCTGCCGGACGACATCGCGGACTTTCCGCTATCGAGCGAGGGCGACGACTGGTCGGTGCTCCTCGAGCACGCGGAGACTCTCAAGACGTACATCCCGCGCCTCGAGGAGATGCCGCTAGCGCACCACATCACGGGCCTGTCGACCTATACGCCCGACGGCAAGTTCATCCTCGGCCGCGCCGGAGCGATGGAAGGCTTCTTCGTGGCGGGCGGCTGCTGCGGGACCGGCGTGTCGGCCTCGGGCGGCATCGGGGAATCGATCGCGGAGCTCGTGCTGGGACGGCCGCCCCGCGTCGACCTCGCACCCTTCCGTCCCGACCGGTTCGGCGCGATCGATCCCTACGGCGAGGAGTTTCGTGAGCGCTGCGCCGCGGCGCGCGCGGGCAAGCTGCGTCGGATCGCGACCTAGGGAGGCGCCGAAGACGTTCCTTGTTTTCCCGGAGTTGGCTTCTGTTTTCCAAAATCTCGAATTCATACTCCACTGGCGTAGTCCCGGATGCGTCCTCAACCGGGAAACGATCTTGGACTACGCCAGTGGAGTATGAATTCGAGATTTTGGAAAACAGAAGCCAACTCCCGGGAAAACGAAGCTTCAGGCTTCCTAGCGGCCGAAAGCCAGGATCGAGATGCCCGCGGCGACCGCCACGCTCGCGGCCACGCGCCGCGCACCGAACGGCTCGCGCAGGAAGATCGCGCCGAGGATCGCCGCGAAGATCACGCTGCTCTCGCGCAGCGCCGCGACCTGCGCCATGGGCGCCTGCGTGAGCGCGAAGACCACGATCGTGTAGGCGCCGAGCATCATCGCGCCGCCTACGAGCCCGTTCAGCCAATCGTGCCGCAGCGCTTGCGTGAACGCAGCACCGCGCCGCGCGGCCGCGGTTCCGCAGACGATCACGCCCGTGAGGATATTGAGGAGCGCGACGTATCCGACCGAAGTGCCCGAGGCGCGCGCGCCGATGCCGTCGATCACGGTGTAGGTGGCGATGCACAGGCCCACGCCCGCCGCCCAGGCGAGCGTGGCGCGATGCTCGCGCGATGCGCCTCGCCGCGCGGCGAGGACGAAGATGCCGAGGCAGATGAGCGCCACGCCGGCGGCCGCCGCCGCGGAGGGCACTTCGCCCGCGACCGCGAGCGAGAGGAAGAGCACGAGCAGCGGCGCCATTCCGCGCGAGACCGGATAGGCGAGGCTCAAGTCCCCCACGCGATAGGCGTTGATGAGGAAGTAGAAATAGAGCGCGTTCACGCACGTCGAGGCCGCGAGCCACGGCCACGACGCCGGCGCCGGCAGCCCGGCGTAGGCGAGGATCGCGGCGGCGAGCACGATGTTGGGCGCCTTGATGAGCGCCATCGCCACCAGCCCGTCGTGCCCGCGCTTGGCCATGAGGTTCCAGCCCGCGTGCATGAGCGCGGAGGCCAGCACCAGCGCGAGGATGGAGGAATCCACGCGGCGGGGCGCTCAGAACCGGCCGGCGGAGTACGCGGCGAGATCGATCAGGGGCTGGCGCCCGGCCACCAGGTCGGCGACCAGGCGCCCGGTCACCGGTCCGCTCGTCATGCCGTTGTGCCCGTGTCCGAATGCGAGGAAGAGGCCCTCGTGCCCCGATGCGCGGTCGATCACCGGGAGCGAATCGGGCAGGCACGGCCGATGACCCATCCATTCGGTAAAGGCTTCGGCGCGGACCCGCGGATAGAGCGACTTCACCTGCGCGAGCAGCTTGCGCGCGCGCCGATAGTCGGGCGGCGCCTCGAGGCCGGCGAATTCCACCGTGCCGGCGACCCGCAGGCCGCCTTCCATCGGGGTCGCATAGAACTTGCCCTCGGAGGACGAAACGGGGATGCGCGGCTCGAAGCCCGGGTCGGTAAGCGTCACGTGGTATCCGCGCTGGCTTTCGAGCGGCAGGCGCACGCCCAACGCGGAGGTGAGGGCGCCGGACCATGCGCCGGCCGCGACGATCACCTTGTCCGCCTTGATCTCGCGCCCATCGACCTGGAGCGTCCACGTGCCGTCGCCGCCCCGGCGCATCGCCCGGACGTTGCCGCGCTCGAGGCGGCCGCCGTCGGCCACGAACCGTTCGGCGAGCCGCGTCACGAGCCGATAGGGATTGGCGACGTAGCCGTGGTCCGGCGAAAGCACGCCGTGAGTGTATTCCGGCGCGAGCGCGGGATCGAGCTCGCGCAGCTCGCCCGCCGAGAGCTCGCGCACCTCGGCGCCGCGTTCGCGCCGCAGGTCCCACTCGCGGCGACTCGAGCGCAGCGCCTGCTCGCTTCGATAGACGACCATCGTGCCGGTGCGGCGGATCAGGTCCTCGCATCCGGCCGCGCGCACCAGCGGCTCGTAGCAGTCGAAGACATGGCGATGCAGGGCTCGCAGCGCATCGGAGATCTCCGCTACCCGAGCAGGTCGCGCCGAGCGCACGAACCGCACGAGCCACGGCAGGGCCCGCGGCAGGTACGCCGGCCGGATTCGCAGCGGCCCTTCGGGATCCGTGAGCCAGCCCGGGACCTTGCGCACGATCCCGGGCATGGCGAGCGGCACGCAACTCCCGGGGCTCAACGCGCCCGCGTTGCCCTTCGAGGTGCCTTCCCCCGGCCCCTCGCGCTCGACGATCGTCACTTCGTGCCCGTCGCGCCGCAGGTAGGACGCGCAGCAGACGCCGACGATACCGGCGCCGATCACGACCACGCCGCCGCTCACGGCGCGCGCCAGGCCTGCGAGCGACGCAGGATCCCGCGGGTGAGCAGCCAGTGCAGGACCTTGGCCGCCATGCAGGTGGCCACGATCACCATGGCCATGGCGATCGCGTAGGCGAACTCGCCCGCGTCGTCCATGTTCAGCACCGCGATCGAGGCGAGGTGGGTGCGGCTCGAATACAGGAACACCACCGCCGAAACGGTGGTCATCGCCGCGAGGAAGAAGTACATCGACACGTCGAGGATCGCGGTCATGCACAGCGGCACGGTCACCCGCCACAGGGTGCGCAGCCGCGAGGCCTTGAGCGAATCCGACACGGACTCGAACTCGGGGTCGATCTGCTTCAGGGCCGTCACCATGGTGAAGTGGGTGACCGAGTAGTAGTGCACGATCGTCACCAGCACCAGGATCGCCATGCTCCCGTACAGGAAGTTGAGCGGGTTGCCCGGCTTGTTGAAGAAGAAGATGTAGGCGAGGCCGAGCACGAGCCCCGGTACCGCCATCGGAGTCGCGGCCAGCACCTGCACGAGCCGGCGCGTGCGCGTCCATCCGCGCGTCTTCTCGACCAGGTACGCGCCGAGGAAGACGATGGCGGTGCCGAAGACGGCGACCAGCCCCGAGAGCTTCAAGCTGTTCCAGTAGGATTGCCAGCCGCCGCCCGCGGCCAGGTCGAAGTTGTAGTGCTTGAGCGTGAGGCTCATGTTGTACGGCCAGAAGCGGATGAACGAGCTCACCGCGGCCACCGCGAGGATGCCCACGATCGCGAACGCGATCGCCGCGCAGAAGACGAGGAAGATGGAGTCGCGGCGCAGGTCGCGGCGCGGCCGGTGGGGCACGGCGCGCGCGGACATCATCGCCACCTGCCGGCGCTGCACCAGCCGCACGGCCGCGAAGGCAGCCGCGGCGGCCAGCAGCAGGATCACGCTCACGACGGCGCCGGTCTCGAAGTCCTGCTGCCCGATCACCTTCTTGTAGATGTCGGTGGCCAGCACGTTGAACTGGCCGCCGATCACCTTGGGGATGCCGAAGTCGGTGATCGAGAGCATGAACGAGATGATCGAGGCGCTGATGAGCCCGTACTTGGCGCCGGGAAGGGTGAGCGTGAAGAACGTGCGAGTGGGGCTCGTGCGCAGCGACTCGGCCACTTCATAGAGCCGCCCGTCGGTGAGCGAGAGCGCCGTGCTGATCACCATGAAGGTGTGCGGGAAGTGCGCGAAGGTCATCCCGACCACGATGCCCAGGGGCCCGTAGATCGTCTGGCCGAAGAGGAGGTCCTTCAGCAGCCCGTTGTTGCCGAAGAGCTGCACCAGCGAGAGCGCGAAGAGCAGCGACGGGGTGACCAGCGGGATCAGCGCTATGGAGCGCAGCAGCGGCTTGAGCGGTATGTTGGTCCGCTCGATGGCGTAGGCGTAGCCGAAGGCGAGCGGGATCGTGACCAGCGTGCTCACCACGCCGATCACCAGGGTGTTCCAGATCGAGGTGGCCGGCGCGCCGGAAGCGAAGTAGGCGGCGTAGTTCGCCAGGCCCGTGAAGTCGCCGCTCGCGGACTGGAAGCTGCGCCCGAGCATGAGCGCGAGCGGGGCGGCGAGGCCGATGACGAGGAACGCCGCGACCAGCACGGTCGCGGCGCCCAACGCCTTCTCCCCGGCGCTCGTCTTGATCCGGACTGGCGGCCGGGCGAACCAGCCCGCGGTGGAGCTCAACTACTTCTTCTTGGGATCCGACTTCGAGCCGTAGCGGCGCTCCCACTCCTTCAGGATGCGCTCGCGGTTCTTGGCCGCCCACGCGAAGTCCTGCTTCATGATGCGCTGGTCCATGTCGGTGGGCAGGTGCGGCAGCGGCTGGGCGTAGCCGGCCATGGCGACCACCGAACGCTTGGTGCCGTAGAGCCGGTTCGCTTCCTCCGAGATGCCCCACTCCACGAGCTTCTTCGCCGCCTCGAGCTTCTTGGTGCCCTTGATGATCGCCATCGCGTTCATGTCCCAGCCGAGGCCGTCCTTGGGCATGATGATGTCTATCGGCGCGCCTTCTTCCTTGAGGCGCGAGCCGCGGATGTCGAAGCCCATGCCGACCATGTATTCGCCCTTGGCGGCCATCGCCGCGGGCGCCGAGCCCGAGTGCGTGTAGCGCGCGACGTTCTGGTGGAGCGCGTCCATGAACTTCCAGCCTTCCTCGTCGCCGTAGAGCTGGAGCCACGCCGACACGTACATGAACCCGGTGCCCGAGGAGGCCGGGTGCGCCATCACGATCTGGCCGCGGTAGGCCGGATTGGTGAGGTCCTTCCAGGTGGTGGGCTTGGGCGCGCCCTTCTTCTTCGCCTCGGCCTCGTTGAAGATGATGGCGCAGATCCAGCCGTTGTTGCCCACCCACTTGAGCGGCTTGCTGTCGTCGCGGAACTTGGGCGAGAGCTTCTCGACGCCCTTGGGCTGCATCGGCATCAGCAGGTCGTGCTCCTCCAGGACCAGCAGGCTCGTGACCGCCAGGCCCCAGACGGCGTCGGCGTGCGGGTTCTCCTTCTCGGCGATGAGCTTCGCCGTGACCACGCCCGTCGAATCGCGCACCCAGTTGATCGTGATGCCGGGGTTCGACTTCTCGAACGCGGCCTTGAACGACTTGAGGTCGTCGTTCTCGTATGCGGTGTAGACGGTGAGCTCGGTCTGAGCCGCCGCGGGCACGGGTGCCAGCGCGGCGATGCAGAATGCCCCCAGCGCGGCGAGGCCGCGAACCCAACGCGTCGAAAGTGCTGCTTTCATCGTTCTCCCCTCCATTCGAAATGCGGTTTTCAGGCGCCTCCATGATAATCGAGGCATGAAACCAAAGCCCCTCGATGTCGAATCACTCTGGAAGCTGCAGCGCGTAGGCGCCGTGGCCCTCTCACCCGACGGCCAGGCCGCGGTGTGCTCCGTCACTTCCCATTCGATGGAGGAGAACAAGGGCCGCACGAGCCTGTGGCTCCTGCCGACGGACTCCACTTCGCCGCGAAGGCTCACCAGCGCCGGCGACAAGGACGCAAGTCCCGCGTGGTCGCCGCAGGGCGATCGCATCGCCTTCCTTGCGAAACGCGAGCAGGGCGGGCGCAAGGACAAGGAGCCGCAGCTCTACGTGATCGCCTCCGAAGGCGGCGAGGCCGAGCGCAAGAGCGATTTCGCGCCGGGCATCGACGACTTCAAGTGGATGCCCGACGGGCGGCGCCTCGTGTTCGCATCGTGGGTGTGGCCGGATGCGAAGGGCGCGAAGGCCCAGGCGAAGCGCTACAAGGACTTCAGCGAGCGCAAGGAAGGCGCCTACGTGACCGAGGAGGCGCACTACCGACACTGGGACCGCAATTTGCCCATGGGCCGCGTGCCGCACCTGCTGATGCTCGACCTGGAGAGCGGGCGGGTCACGGACCTTTTCGAAGGCACGAAGCACGAGCTGCCGCGCGTCGACACGTGTGCCGCGCATTTCGACATTTCACCCGACGGCCGCCGAATCGCCTTCGTGACCGACGCCGCGCCGCGTCGCCGCGCGGACAATCCGCTCGCGCTCGTCGAGCTCGACTTGCGCACGCGGCGTTTCAAGGCGCTCACCGGCGATACGCGCTGGAGCTACGATGGTCCGCGCTACAGCCCCGACGGTTCGACGCTCGCGTGCCTTGCGGCCAACGTGGGCCTCAAGCACACGATGCCGAATCGCCTCGCCTTGCGGGAGGGCAGCGGCCGTTGGCGCATCGTCGAGAGCGAGCTCGACCTCGACGTGGAAGCGCCGCTGCGCTGGTCCGCGGATGGCGCCGCGATCTTCTTCGCGGCGCAAGCGCAGGGCCGGCGGCACCTCTGGCGCCACGACCTGCCTCGCTCCGGGCGCGGCGGTGCTCGCCCCGGGCGCCGCGGGAGCGGCAACGGCCCGGGGCCCAGGGTGGCCGTCTCCGGGGGCTGGATCACCGGATTCGACATCGCCGGCGACGTCGTCGTCGCCACGATCGAATCCGCGAGCCATCCCGCGCAGGTCTATTCGTTGCAGGGGGCGACCACGCGC
>CAMPHL010000016.1 GCA_946885905.1 uncultured Pseudomonadota bacterium
AGCTGGGCGTGGACCTCTCTCTGGTCAGGGGCTCCGGCCCGAAGGCGCGCATCCTCAAGGAGGACATCCAGGGGTTCGTGAAGTCCGCGCTCGCCGGCGGCGCTGCCACGGCTGGCGCCGGCGCGAAAGGCGGATTGACCGATCTCGGCCTGCCCGCATGGCCGAAGGTCGACTTCGCCAAGTTCGGTCCGGTCGAGGTGAAGTCGCTCTCCCGGATCCAGAAGATCTCGGGCCCGGCGCTCGCGCGCAACTGGGTGATGATCCCGCACGTCACGCAATTCGACGAGGCGGACATCACCGAGCTCGAGGCCTTCCGCGCCAGGGTGAACGAGGAGAACGCGAAAGCCGGGATCAAGGCGACCCCCCTCGCCTTCCTGGTGAAGGCGGTGGTGGCCGCGCTCAAGAAGTATCCGCAAGTCAACAGCTCACTCGACGGCGACAACCTCGTCCTCAAGCAGTACTGGCACATCGGCTTCGCGGCGGACACGCCCAACGGGCTCGTGGTGCCGGTGATCAGGAATGCCGACACGAAGGGCGTGCTCGAGATCGCGAAGGAGACCTCGGAGCTGGCCATCAAGGCGCGCGAGGGCAAGCTCGGGCCCGCCGACATGCAGGGAGGCACGTTCTCGATCTCGTCGCTTGGGGGCATCGGCGGCACGGCCTTCACGCCGATCGTGAACGCGCCCGAGGTGGCCATCCTCGGCGTCTCCAAGGCCGCGATGAAGCCGGTCTGGGACGGCAAGCAGTTCGCGCCGCGCCTGATGATGCCGCTATCGCTGTCCTACGACCACCGCGTGATCGACGGCGCGGCCGCCGCGCGGTTCACCAGCTACCTCGCCCAGGTCATCGGCGACCTTCGACGCAGCGTCCTGTAGGGGGACCGACAATGGCCATCGAGATCAAGGTTCCCGACATCGGCGACTTCAAGGACGTCCCGGTCATCGAGGTGCTGGTCAAGCCCGGCGACGCGGTGAAGAAGGAAGATTCCCTCGTCACGCTCGAAAGCGACAAGGCGACGATGGAGGTGCCCTCCTCCCACGCGGGCACCGTGAAGGAGCTTCGCGTCAAGGTGGGCGACAAGGTGTCGCAAGGCACCGTGATCGCGATCCTGGACGCGGAAGGCGCAGCCGCCACCGCCGCGCAACCCGCGCCCGTCGCCGCGAAACCCGCTTCGTCACCCACGGCTCCCGCCACCTCGCCCGGCGCCGCATCGGGACAGGCCGCCGGGCAAAGCGTTCGCCAGGCGCTCAACTCCACCCTCGCGAGCCTCGATTCCGACCTGCACGCCGAAGTGCTCGTGCTCGGCGCCGGCCCCGGGGGCTACACCGCGGCCTTCCGCGCCGCGGACCTCGGCAAGAAGGTCGTGCTCGTCGAACGCCACGCCACGCTGGGCGGGGTGTGCCTGAACGTGGGCTGCATCCCGTCGAAGGCGCTGCTGCACGCGGCCAGGATCATCACCGAGGCCGAGGAAGGTGCGCACATCGGCCTCACGTTCGGCGCGCCCCGGATCGAGATCGAGGGCCTGCGCAAGTTCAAGGAAGGCGTGGTGGGCAAGCTCACCAAGGGACTCGCGGGGCTCGCCAAGGGCCGCAAGGTGACCGTGGTCGAGGGCAAGGGCGAATTCACCTCGCCGCAGACGATCGCGGTCGAGGGCAAGGACGGCCGCAAGGTCGTCTCGTTCGACAACTGCATCATCGCCGCGGGCTCGCAATCGGCGAAGATCCCCGGCTTTCCCTACGACGATCCGCGCCTCATGGACTCCACCGGCGCGCTGGAGTTGAAGGACGTCCCGAAGCGGCTGCTCATCATCGGCGGCGGCATCATCGGGCTGGAGATGGCGACGGTCTACGATGCGCTGGGCAGCAAGGTGAGCGTGGTCGAGTTCATGGACCGCCTGATTCCGGGCGCCGATCCGGACATCGTGAAGCCGCTCGCAAAGCGCATCGAGAAGCGCTACGAAAAGATCATGCTGAAGACCAAGGTCGCGCGCATCGAGGCGACGCCCTCAGGGCTCACCGCGTACTTCGAGGCGGCCGACGGGGGCGCGAGCCCGGCGCCCGAAACGTACGACCGCGTGCTGCTCGCCGTGGGTCGCCGCCCCAACGGAAAGAACATCGGGGCCGACAGGGCCGGCGTCAACGTGAACGAGCACGGCTGGATCCCGGTGGACAACCAGATGCGCACCAACGTCGCGCACATCTTCGCGATCGGGGACATCGTGGGCGAGCCGATGCTCGCGCACAAGGCCACGCACGAGGGCAAACTCGCCGCCGAGGTGATCGCCGGCATGAGCCATCACGCGTGGGAGGCCCGCACGATCCCGAGCGTGGCCTACACCGACCCCGAGGTCGCATGGATGGGACTCTCGGAAGCCGAGGCCAGGGCGCAGGGCGTCGAGTACGACAAGATGGTCTTCCCGTGGGCCGCGAGCGGCCGCGCGCTCGGCATGGGCCGGGAAGAGGGCCTCACCAAGGTCCTCTACGCCAGGGGCACGAAGAAGATCCTGGGCGCGCACATCGTGGGCGTGAACGCGGGCGAGCTCATCGCCGAGACGGTGCTCGCGCTGGAAATGGGCGCGGACGCGGAGGACATCGGGCTCACCATCCACCCGCACCCGACGCTCTCGGAGACCGTGTTCTTCAGCGCGGAGATGGCCGAGGGCACGATCACCGACATGATGCCGCCGAAGAAGAGCGGCTGAGGGCAAGGGTCGGTGAGCGCAGGCAACGAACAGCGCGCGACCGCCGAGCGGCTGGCGAACTGGGGCAAGGAAGCGCAGGGCGCCTTTGCCCAGGCGCGCGACCCTGCGCGCCTCGCAACCGCCGTCGTGACGCTCCACCGCCGGGTGGACGAGGTGCTCGCCACCACGATCGAGGGCCACGGCGTGAGGGTCGCCTGCGCGCGCGGCTGCAGCTATTGCTGCAACCTGCGGGTGCAGGTGCAGCCTTACGAGGCTTTCACGCTCGCGGCGTGGCTGCGGCGCAATTTCGACGCGACCCGCCTCGCGCGCGTGCTCGAACGCTTGCGCGAGAACGTCGCGCGCACGCGCAGCCTCGGCGAGGAGGCGCGCAAGCGCACCAACATCGCCTGCGCCTTGCTGGGCGAGGACGGCGCATGCACCGCCTACGAGGCACGGCCTGCGCAGTGCCGCCGCTATCATTCGACGCGGCTCGATTCCTGCAAGGCCTTTCACGACACGCACGACGACACGATCGAAGCGACCATGCACGAGGCCGTCGCGCACAACGCCGACGTGATCATCACGCAGGGCCGCCACGCGGTGCGCGATGCGGGACTGGACGATGCCAGCGTGGACATGAACCTGGCACTCCTGGAGGCGCTCGACAACCCCAAGAGCTGGCGCCGCTGGCGCGACGGCAAGAAGGCCTTCGTCGGCCGCTGAGGCGCTCGCGCGGCCGTCGCCGCCAGCCGACACACGCGCGCAGATGCCCGGATTCGGCTGCGTGATCCATGGTCCGTCCGGCCTTCGGATGATCCAACAGGGAGGGCATCGCCGGTCGATTCGGCGGCGGCTTGAAACGTGTGCGCGCGACCCTCGTCGCATGGATACGACTGCACTGCGGGGCCGCAACGTCCTGGTCGTTGGCGAATACCGCCAGACCGTGACGGTGGTCCGGTCGCTGCATCGCGCGGGCATGCGCATCACGTTCGCCTCGCCCGACTCTGACAGCCCCACGCGCCGCTCGCGGGGCGTGAGACGTTGGGTGAAGCTCGAGGAGACCACGGCCGAGCGCTTCTGCGAGCAGCTCGAGGCGCGGCTGCGCGGCGACCCGCACGAGTTCGTATTCCTGGTGGGCGAGAGCCCGCTCAGGCGGTTCCTCGCCCGCTCGGCCACGCTCGAGCCGCTCGCCATCTGGGTCCAACCCTCGGCCGACGCGATTCGCACCTGCTTCGACAAGTCCGCGCTCTACGGGCTGCTCGCGCGCACGACGGTGCCGGTGCTGCCCTGGGCGCAAGTCACCGGCGCGGAGGAGTGCCGGGCGAGCGCGGCGCGGATCGGCTTTCCCCTGGTGGTGAAGAACCTCGATTCGTCGGCGACGGTGCGCGGGCGCAAGGCCCTCATCTGCCGCGGCCCCGCGGAGCTCGAGGAATTCCTCGCGGCGCCCGGCTGCGAGCGCGGGCAACAGCCACTGGTGATGCAGAAGTTCCAGCCCGGCGTGCGACACAACTGCCACGTCGCCGCGGCCGACGGCCGCCTGCTCGCCTATTTCCAGCAGAAGGTGCTGCGCACCGACGAGCTCGACGGTACGGGCATCGGCACGGCCGGGATCTCGGTCCCGCCGAGTGAGTGGCTGAAGGGCCATTGCGAGGCGATCGTGCGCGCGCTCGCCTACAACGGCATCGGCTGCATCCAGTTCCTCGTCGACGAGGCGAGCGGCACGGCGGGCCTGCTCGAGTTCAATGCGCGCATGGACAGCACGGCCGCGCTGCCCTTCCGGCTGGGATTCGACTACCCCCTGCTCGCGGTGCTCATCGCGGAAAACCGCAGGCTTGGAGTGCCTGCGCCGCACGCGGTTGCGGCGTCCTATCGCAGCGGCCAGACGTATCACTGGCTCCTCGGCGACGTCTGGGCGTGGATCACGGCTGCGCGCAAGCATGAGCTGCCGCCGGCCGCGCTCGCGAGGTGGGCATTGGATTGCGCGAGGCTCGCGCTCACGAGCCACCATCTCACGTTCGACTGGCGCGATCCGCTGCCGACCCTCGCGATGTACCGGGACCAGTTCCTGCGGCGCATCCTCGATCGGCTCCAGGCCGCACGGCGGCCGCGCGCCGCGGCCGGGAACTAGCGTTGGGCGCGAACGCCGAAGCCGCCACGGGCGGCGTGCACATCGCCGGCGGGCTCGCCAGGACGGGCGGAGTCATGGCCACGCTCGTACCGATATGGACGGTGCTTGGCTTGCTCCTTGCGGCGGCGGTCGCGGTCAAGGTCCGGACGGACGTGCCGTGGCATCACGTGATGGGAGATCCGGCGACCACGACCGGGTGGCCCTTCTGGGTCGGGTTCATCTCGAATGCCGGCGCAGTGCTCTGGGCCGCCACGGCCGCGATCTTCGTCGTCGCGCGCGGCCTCGATCGCAGCACCGAGGCGCGCCGCCGCTTCCTTCTCGCGAGCGGCCTCTTCGTCGCGATGCTGGGCATCGACGACCTCTTCCTGCTGCACGAGCAGGCCTTCCCCCGCTTGCTCGGGATTCCGCAAGTCGCCGTTCTCGCGGCTTACGCGATCCTCGCCCTCGCTTACGCCTGGACGTTCCGTGCGCAGATCATGGCGACGCCTTATCCGCTTTTCCTGCTGGCCGCGGCGCTGCTGGGAACGTCGGTGGCCCTCGACCAGACCATGGATCGGTTCGAGATCTACCTTCCGGCCAGCGGCTTTCTCGAGGACGCGTGCAAGCTGCTGGGCATCGGCACCTGGCTCGCCTACGCATGGCGCACCGCAACCGCAGGCGCGCCAGGCCGCGGCTAGGGAAGCACGGCCGCGGCGACGATCGCGAGCGCCGCCACGACCGCGAGGCGCTCGGCACCGAAGAATCCGCGCGGCCCGGCCTCGGCATCGACGATGCCCACGACCTGGCGTTGCGAATCGAGGATGGGCACGCAGGCTTCGGATTGCACGCCATCGTCGCAGACGTAGAATCCGCCGCCGGCTTCCACGTGCTTGCCCACGTCGTCGATCACGGTCGCGCGGCCGGTGAGGCCCACGGTGCTGTTGGTGCTGCGCTGCGCGAATTCCGTGGTGAGGGGGAACTCGGCGCGGCTCGGGCGCCCGACGTAGGCGACCTTGACGAGCACGGGAACGCCGGCGGGGTTCACGCGCCGCTGGTAGATGCCGACCCAGTCCGCACCCGTCGTCTCCTGCGTGCGCTCCACCAGGCGCTCCATGAGCGCGAGGCGCCGGGTCGTCTGCTCGCTGCGGCCGCCGAGGATGGCGCCCAGGTCGTAAGGGACGGGCGCCAGCTGGTCCACGATCGAGCAGGCCCCGTCCTCGGTCATCATCGGCACGGTGTAGCTGTAGAGCGAGTTGCCGTCGCCCACCTGAACCTTCTCGCCCATCGCGTCCACCAGGTCGCGGACGGCGCGCTCGACGTGAGCCGCCCGTCCCGCGAGCGACTCCAGGCCCGCCAGGCGCAGGTAGTCCGCAATTCGCTGTCCAGGGTCCGCGCTCATGAGGCTGCATTTTCTCATGGGCGGCGGCGGGCCCCGCGCCTCCTCCAGGCACCCCGAGGTAGCCCCGAGGCTGAAATTCGCTGAGTGCCGGGGTCGGGAAATCCGGATGCCTAAAGGCGCTCCGCCACCCAATCCGGCACCGAGGCCAGCGCCTTGGGCAACGCCTTGGAATCCGTGCCCCCGGCCTGCGCCATGTCGGGCCGTCCGCCGCCCTTGCCGCCCACCTGGGTGGCCACATGGTTCACCAACTCGCCCGCCTTGATCTTCGCGATGAGGTCCTGCGTGACGCCAGCGATGAGGCTTACCTTCTCGCCCTCCGAGGCGGCGAGCACGATCGCGCCGCTCTTCAGCTTGTTCTTGAGCTGGTCCATGGTGTCGCGCAGGGTCTTCACGTCCGCGCCATCGAGCCTCGCGGCCAGGACCTTGACGCCCTTCACCTCCACCGCGCTCGAGGCGAGGTCATCGCCCCGGGAGGCCGCGGCCTTCGCCTTCAGCTGCGCGAGTTGGCGCTCGAGCGCCTTCCTTTCCTCGCGCTCCTGCTGCAGCTTCTTCTGCAGGTCGGCGCCGCGCGACTGGAAGAACCCCTCGACGAAGCGAAGGTTGTCCTCCATCTCGCGCAGGTATTGCAGCGCGACCGTCCCCGTCACCGCCTCGATGCGGCGGATCCCTGCGGCCACGCCGCCCTCGGAGACGATCTTGAACGGGCCGATGTCGCCGGTGCGCGCCACATGCGTGCCGCCGCAGAGCTCGCGCGAGCTGCCGATGTCGAGCACGCGCACCTCGTCGCCGTATTTCTCGCCGAAGAGCATCATCGCGCCCAGCTTCTGCGCATCGTCCATCGCCATCACGCGCGCCTCGGTGGGCGCGTTCGCGAGGATCTCCGCGTTCACCAGCGACTCGACCTTGCGGATCTCCTCCGCGGTCATGGGCGCGTTGTGGCTGAAGTCGAAGCGCGTCTTGTCCTCGTCCACGAGCGAGCCCTTCTGCTGCACGTGGTAGCCGAGCACCTCGCGCAGCGCCTTGTGCATGAGGTGGGTGGCCGAATGGTGGCGCATCGTGCGCGCGCGCTTGTCCTGGTCGACCTGGGCGGCCACGGTGTCGCCCACCGCGAGCTCTCCGGTCTTCACCACGCCGTGGTGGCCGAAGACGTCGGGCTGGATCTTCTGCGTGTCCTGCACTTCGAAAAGCGTGAGGCACGTGCCGCCCTTGGTGAGCTCGCCGCGATCGCCGACCTGGCCGCCCGACTCGGCGTAGAAGGGCGTCTTGTCGAGCACGACCACGCCTTCCTCGCCGGTCGAAAGGCTCTGCACCGGCGTGCCTTCCCTGTAGAGCGCGACCACGCGGCCTTCCTCCGACAGCGTCTCGTAGCCCCGGAAGCCCGTCTTGGCTCCCGTGTACTCGAGCTGCGCGCCGGCCTTGAACCTGGAAGCGGAGCGCGAGCGCTCCTGCTGGGCGGCCATCGCGCGCTCGAAGGCGGCCATGTCGATCTCGAAGCCGCGCTCGCGGCCGATGTCGGCGGGGAGGTCGACCGGGAAGCCGAACGTGTCGTAGAGCTTGAAGGCGGTGTCGCCGTCGAGGCGCTTCGGGTCCTTGGCGAGCGCCGTCTCCAGGATCGCCATGCCCGTCTCGAGCGTCTCGGCGAAGCGCTCCTCCTCCTGCCGCAGCGTGGCGGTCACGCGCGCCTGCTCGCGCGCAAGCTCGGGATAGGCCTCGCCCATTTCCTTCACGAGGTCCGGCACGAGCTTGTAGAAGAAGGGCTTCTTCTGGCCGAGCTTGTAGCCGTGGCGCATGCCGCGGCGGGCGATCCGGCGCAGCACGTAGCCGCGGCCCTCGTTGCCCGGGATCACGCCGTCGCACACGAGGAAGGCGCAGGCGCGGATGTGGTCCGCGATCACTCGCAGCGACGGCGACTGCTTGTCCTTCGCGCCGGTCTCGCGCGCGGCCGCCTTTATGAGGGCCTGGAAAAGGTCGATCTCGTAGTTCGAGTGCTTGTGCTGCAGCACGGCCGTGAGGCGCTCGAGGCCCATGCCCGTGTCCACCGAAGGCTTGGGCAGCGGGTGCATCGTGCCGGCCTCGTCGCGGTTGAACTGCATGAACACGAGGTTCCAGATCTCGATGTAGCGATCGCCGTCCGCATCCGGGGAGCCGGGCGGACCGCCTTCGATTTCGGGGCCATGGTCGTAGAAGATCTCCGAGCACGGGCCGCAGGGGCCGGTGTCGCCCATCTGCCAGAAGTTGTCGCTCTCGAATTTCTTCCCGCCGGGCTTGTCGCCGATGCGTACGCAGCGCTCCGGCGGGACGCCGATCTCCTTCGTCCAGATGTCGTACGCCTCGTCGTCGGTGGCGTAGACCGTGGTCCAGAGCCTGTCCTTCGGGAGCCCGTAGTGGACGGTGAGGAGCTCCCAGGCGAGCTTGATCGCATCGCGCTTGAAGTAGTCGCCGAAGCTGAAGTTGCCCAGCATCTCGAAGAACGTGTGGTGGCGCGCCGTATAGCCCACGTTCTCGAGGTCGTTGTGCTTGCCGCCGGCGCGCACGCAGCGCTGCGCGGTGACTGCGCGGTTGTAGGGGCGCTTCTCGAGCCCAAGGAACACGTCCTTGAACTGGTTCATGCCCGCGTTGGTGAAGAGCAGCGTCGGATCGTTTCCGGGGACGAGCGAGCTCGAGGCCACGGGCTGGTGGCCCTTGGAGGCGAAATAGTCGACGAACTTCTGGCGAATCTCTTTGGTGTTCATGGCCTTGCAGGAGGGCTCCACGCCGGGCGCAGGGGCGCGGGGACAAACTACAAGGATATCAAAGAGCAGTGGCTCGACCGCGGCTGCCTGGCGCCTCAGTGGCGCATGTAGCCGCCCAGTTCCTTCGAGGAAATGGCCTGATCCACGTAGGCGAAGGAGCCCTTCTCGCGAATCTCGCGTGCCGCGGCCACGAGGCCCGTGATCGCCGCCTTGTAGAGCGATGTCGCAAGGCTCACACGGCGCACGCCCGCGGCTTCCAGCTCGGCCAGGGGCCACGACTTGCCGGGGATGCCGACCATGAAGTTGAACGGCTTCTGCAAGGCCCCGCAGACCGTGCGGACGGCTTCGAGGCTCGGAAGCCCCGGCGCGAACAATACGTCGGCGCCGGCGCGTTCGTACGCCTGCAGCCGCCGGATCGTGTCGTCGAGGTCGGGCCGGCCGCGGATGAAGTTCTCCGCGCGCGCGGTGAGCACGAAGCCAGCGGGTGCGGCGCGCGCGGCCTGGACCGCGGCCTCGATCCGCTCGACCGCATGAGCGAGGTCATACAGGGCCTTGCCGGAATAGTCCTCGATCGATCCGCCGGCAAGACCCGCCTGCGTCGCCTGCCGGATCGTCTCGGCAGCATCCGCCGGCGCATCGCCGAAACCGTTTTCCAGGTCGGCGGCCACCGGCACGTCGACCGCCGCCGCCAGGTCGCGGCCATGCGCGATCGCCTCTTCGCGCGTCACCCGCCCGTCGAGCCGTCCCAGCGTGTTGGCCATGGCGCCGCTCGAAGTGGCGATCGCCGGAAAACCCAGCCCTGCCAGCACGCGCGCGCTGCCCGCATCCCAGGCGTTCGCGATCACGAAGGTCCCACGCTCGTGGAGCGCCCGAAAGCACGCGACGCGCTCGCTAGGCGTTGTCATTGCGGAATTCGCGGAACGTCGGCAAGCCGTCGCCGAACTTCACCCACGCCAGGTCATGCGACAGCCAGGAGTGATGCGTGGGCGGAAAGGCCTCGGGATCGTCGAGCGAGCAGGCCGTCACGTCGACCGTGCCGGGCGAATCCCGGTGCGCGTAGGTAAGCGCAGTGCCGCAGGAGCCGCAGAACGTTCGCGTGACGGGCGGCGTGCTGTGGAAGCTCGCGGGCTGCCCCTGGATCCATCGGAAGCGATCGACGGGATAAGTCACCCACGGCACGACGGGCGCTGCGACGACCCGCCGGCACGTGCGGCAATGGCAAACCATCGTGTTGGTCGGCGCCCCGTCGACTTCGAAGCGAACGGCTCCGCACGAGCAGCCTCCCGCAGCCGCGGCCACGTCAACGTCCCAGCGCGTTCACGAGCAGCACGGCCAGAACGGCGATTCCCGCCAGGATGTTCTGCATGCGATAGCTCATCGATCCTCCTGCAGCGTCTTGAGGAACTTGAATATGTGGTCCACGGCGAATCCTCGGCCCTGCAGGAAACGCACCTGCCGCATCTTTTCCCGCTCGTCGGCGGGGGGCGCGTTGAAGCGCGTGCGCCACACCGCCTCGAGGCTCGAGACGCCATCGGCGCCGGCACGCTGCAGCCCGGCAGTGATCGCTTCTTCCCCGACCCCGCGCGAGCGCAGGTAGTGCGCGAGCTTGATCGGCCCGAAGCGCCGCGACTTGGCGCGCGCGGCCTGCTCCGCGAAGCGCGCGTCGGAAAGCCAACCCTTGCGGGCGAGCTCGTCGAGGACCCGCTCGACGTCTTCACCTTCCTGCGCGCGCGAAGCGAGCTTGCGTGCGAGCTCGGCCCGCGTGTGCTCGCGCCGTGCGAGGAAGCGCATCGCCCGGGACTCGAGCGACGGTTCGGATTTGGAGGACATGAATGACCAGGCCATTGCTCTGGGTAATCGGGTCCCGGCCTTCGCCGGGATGGCGGGCGCCGCTCGCGCGGCGCCCGGCGTGGCGCCCTAGTTTGCTTCCGCCGCGTCGTTGGCCTGCGGCATGCCACCCACGATCCCCACGGCCTGCCGGATCCTGCCCTCGATCTCGGCCGCGATGCCGGGGTTGTCCTTGAGGAACTCGCGCGTGTTGTCCTTGCCCTGGCCGATCTTCTCGCCGCCGTAGGCGTACCAGGCGCCGGACTTCTCCACGATGCGGTGGATGACACCCATCTCGATGATCTCGCCTTCGCGCGAGATGCCCTCGTTGTAGAGGATGTCGAAGTCCGCGGTCTTGAAGGGGGGGGCCACCTTGTTCTTCACGACCTTCACGCGCGTTTCGTTGCCGATCACCTCCTCGCCCTTCTTGATCGAGCCGATGCGGCGGATGTCGATGCGGACCGAGGCGTAGAACTTGAGCGCGTTGCCGCCGGTGGTGGTCTCGGGGTTGCCGAACATGACCCCGATCTTCATGCGGATCTGGTTGATGAAGATCACCAGCGTGTTCGAGCGCTTGATGTTGGCGGTGAGCTTCCGGAGCGCCTGGCTCATGAGGCGGGCCTGCAGGCCCATCTGGGGCTCGCCCATCTCGCCCTCGATCTCGGCCTTCGGCGTGAGCGCCGCCACCGAATCGATCACGACGCAATCGACCGAGGCCGAGCGCACGAGCATGTCCGCGATCTCGAGCGCCTGCTCGCCGTTGTCCGGCTGCGAGAGCAGCAGCTCGGAGGTGTCCACCCCCAGGCGCTGGGCGTATTGCGGGTCGAGCGCGTGCTCGGCGTCGATGAAGGCGGCGGTGCCGCCCAGCTTCTGGACGTTGGCGATGACCTGGAGCGTGAGCGTGGTCTTGCCGGAGGACTCCGGGCCGTAGATCTCGACCACTCGGCCGCGCGGAAGGCCGCCTACGCCGAGCGCCATGTCCAGGCCGAGCGAGCCGGTGGAGACGACCTGGATGCCCTTTTCGACGTCCGAGTCGCCCATCTTCATGATGGAGCCCTTGCCGAACTGCTTCTCGATCTGCGAGAGCGCGGCCTGCAGCGCCTTGGCCTTGTTCTCGTCCATCTTGGAGGGTTCCGCGGGCGGGGTGGAGATGACCTTGAGCATTTGAATTATCCCATTCGTTGGTTGTTGGTAATGGTGGCGATGATGGAGGCCATCAGGCTCATGGAATGAGCTACCGGGTGCGCCGGACCAGCCCGGCCATGACCCCGAAGATCTCCAGGCGCCCGCGGGGGCGGATGACCGGATAGGCCTTGTTGGCCGGCTTCAGCACGAAGCCGTCCTTCTCCCTGTCCAGGTACTTCACGGTGAACTCGTTGTCCACGATGGCGACCACGATCTCGCCCACGTTCGCGTTCGGCTGCTGCTCGACCACCAGCAGGTCGCCCTCGTGGATGCCGGCTTCGATCATCGAATCGCCCTTCACGCGCACCAGCGCCGTCTTCGAAGGGACCTTCACCAGGTAGTCGTCGATGGTGATGAGGTCGTAGCCATCCGAGATCGCGGGGTTCGGAAGGCCTGCCTGCACGGTGGAATCGGCCAGGCGCCGCTCGAAGAACCGGGCGCCCGGCTTCAACTGCCGGTCGGGCGTCCAATCGAGGTAGCCCGCTTCCTCGAAGCGCTTCACCACCTGCGACACCCACGACTTGGCGGCTACGCCCCAGAGCCCCGCCAGCACCGAGTACGACGGGATCACCTTGTGCTCGGCGTAATAGTCCTGGAGCCTCTCGAGGTAGGCCGGGTCGAGCGCGGGCTTCTGGTTGTTCAACGCCACGTCGCGGGGTCCGATGACAGAACGAATGTTCTGCGCAAGGTACAGAACGAACGTTCTGGCTGTCAAGCACCCCGCGAAGGCTCAGCGCAGGAGGTCTATAAGTCCTTGAAGCGCAATGTAAACCGAGGCGAGGCGGACCTCGACGCGATTGCCGGGGAAGCGGAAATGGCGCGTCTGGACGAGGCCGTCACGGCTCGCCCACCCGAACCACACCGTGCCCACCGGCTTCGAGCGGGAGCCGCCGGTCGGGCCCGCGATCCCGGTGATGGCCACGCACGCGTCGGCGGGGCTGCGCGCGAGCGCGCCCCGCGCCATTTCCCGGGCGACCTCCTCGCTCACGGCGCCGTGGTCGCGCAGGGTCTTGCGCGAGACGCCGAGCATGTCGTGCTTGGCGTCGTTGGAGTACGTGACGAAGCCGCGGTCGAACCACTTGGCGCTGCCGGAAATGCGCGTGATGGCCGTCGCGACACCCCCGCCCGTGCACGACTCCGCGGTGGCGATCACGATGCGCCCCCGCTTGCACAGGCGGCCCAGGGTGCGGGCGAGGTTGGTCACGTCGTCCTCGGTCAATGCCGCTCTCCATCACGCCCGCGATACCAGTAGACGTAGCGCTCCTCGAAGCCGAACTGCCGGTACAGGCGCCGCGCGGGCTCGTTGGCGCTGTCCACCTGGAGGTAGGCATGGCGCGCCCCCAGCTCGCGCGCGGTGTGCATCAGCGTTTCGACCACGGCGCGCGCGTAGCCCTGCCGGCGCGCGTCTTCGCGCGTGACGATGTCGAAGAGGCCGGCGCAGTCGTCCTCGATGATGGTAAGCCCCGTGGCGACGACGCGCCCGCCCTGCTCCACCGCCACGCCGCGTAGCGGCAGGGCCTGCGATTCGAGCCGTGCGAGGTGCGCGGCGCGATGCTCGACAGGCGAGGCGCGCAGCTCGCCCACGGCTTCGATCCACTCGCGCAGGTTCATCACGGCGCCGCGCGGCTCCAGCGAGGGCGCGATCTCGGCGGTCTCGACCGACGTGGTGTCGAAGCGGCCGTAGCCGCGCTCCTGCAACGCCGCGTCGAGCGCTGGCGGGTCGACGAAAGGCGTGATGCGAAAGAGCGTGGGCAGCTTGCGCGAGCCGTACAGCCTCTCGCAATGGGCGATCTTCGCCTCCAGCGGGAGCGTGGACGGATACACGGCATTCACGGAGCGCGGACGCTTGGCCTTCCCCGGCAGCATGCGCAAGAGCCATCCGTCGTAGAGCAGCTGCCCGGGCGGGGCCGAGGAGTTGAGGCTCAGCTCCTCGAGCCTCCGTCCATCGGGGATCACAGCCGCTTGCCGGTGGCCGTATCGAAGAAGTAGGTCTTGCCGGGCATCGCGGAAACGCGGATCGCCGTGCCGGGTTCCGGCGTGGCGTGGCCGTCGACGCGGACCACGAGTGTCGAGCCGCCGAGCGCGCAGTGCAGCAGCGAATCGGCGCCGAGGGCCTCGACCGTGTCGACCTTGAGGTCGAGGATGGGCCCGGTGCCGCCGGAGACGACGAGGTGCTCGGGACGCACGCCGACCGTCACGTTCTCGCCCGCCTTCGCGCGCAAGGCCTCCGGGATCGGCACGCGCACGCCCTCGCCCACGTCCACCTCGTCGCCCACGCGCCTGCCGGGCAGGAAGTTCATCGCCGGTGAGCCGATGAAGCCCGCCACGAAGAGCGAGGCCGGGTTGTCGTAGACCTCGATCGGACGGCCGACCTGCTCGGCCACGCCCAGGTTCATCACGATCATCCGGTCGGCGAGCGTCATCGCCTCGACCTGGTCGTGGGTCACGAAGATGGTGGTGGTCCTGAGC
>CAMPHL010000017.1 GCA_946885905.1 uncultured Pseudomonadota bacterium
ACGACGGATCTTCCTGGGCGAGGCGGTTGAGCGCCACGCCCATCTTCTCCTGGTCGGCCTTGGTCTTGGGCTCGACCGCCTGCGAGATCACCGGCTCCGGGAACACCATGCGCTCGAGGATGATCGGCTTGTCCATGCTGCAGATGGTGTCGCCGGTCGTGGCTTCCCTCAGGCCCACGGCCGCGGCGATGTCGCCCGCGCGAACTTCCTTGATCTCCTCGCGCTGGTTGGCGTGCATCTGCAGGATGCGGCCGAGGCGCTCCTTCTTGCCCTTGATCGGGTTGTAGACGGTATCGCCCGAGTTCACCACGCCGGAATAGACGCGGAAGAAGATGAGCTGGCCCACGAAGGGGTCGGTCATGATCTTGAACGCGAGCGCCGAGAAAGGCTCCTCGTCGGAGGGCTTGCGCTCGCCTTCCTTGCCGTTCTCCAGCTCGCCCTTGACCGGCGGGATGTCGGTGGGCGCGGGCATGTATTCGATCACGGCGTCCAGCATCGCCTGCACGCCCTTGTTCTTGAAGGCGCTGCCGCAGAGCATCGGCACGATCTCGTTGTTGATGGTGCGCTTGCGCAGCGACTTCTTGATCTCTTCCTCGGTGAGCTCGCCGCTCTCGACGTACTTGTTGATCAGCGCCTCGTCGCCCTCGGCGGCGACCTCGACCATCTTCTCACGCCACTCCTTGGCGAGCTCGGCCAGCTCCGCCGGGATGTCCTTGTACTCGAACTTCATGCCTTGCGAGGCGTCGTCCCAGAAGATGGCCTTCATCTTCACCAGGTCCACCACGCCGCGAAACTTGTCCTCGGCCCCGATCGGGATCTGGATCGGCACGGGATTACCGCGCAGGCGCTCGCGCATCTGGCGGTAGACCTTGAAGAAGTCCGCGCCCACGCGGTCCATCTTGTTCACGAAGGCGAGGCGCGGGACCTTGTACTTGTTGGCCTGGCGCCACACGGTCTCCGACTGGGGCTGCACGCCGCCCACGGAGTCGTACACCATGCAGGCGCCGTCGAGCACGCGCATCGAGCGCTCCACCTCGATGGTGAAGTCGACGTGGCCGGGGGTGTCGATGATGTTGACGCGGTGCTCGGGGAAGCTGCCGTCCATCCCTTTCCAGAAGCAGGTCGTAGCGGCGGACGTGATCGTGATGCCGCGCTCGCGCTCCTGCTCCATCCAGTCCATCACGGCCGCGCCGTCGTGGACTTCGCCCATCTTGTGGGACACCCCGGTGTAGAAGAGGATGCGCTCCGTGGTCGTGGTCTTGCCGGCGTCGATGTGCGCCGAGATCCCGATGTTGCGGTAGCGTTCGATGGGTGTCTTGCGAGCCACGATCAGTCCTCTTCCTCTGTCGCCGCCTGCCCCCTCAGGCGGCACGCAGCGGTTGATTCGATCTAGAAACGGTAGTGGGCGAAAGCCTTGTTCGCCTCGGCCATGCGGTGCACTTCTTCCTTCTTCTTCACCGCCCCGCCACGGCCCTCGGCGGCTTCCATCAACTCGTTGGCCAGGCGCTGGGCCATGCTCTTCTCGCCGCGCTTGCGGGCGGCCTCGCGGATCCAGCGCATCGACAGCGCCGTGCGGCGCACGGGACGCACTTCAACGGGCACCTGGTAGTTGGCACCCCCGACGCGCCGGCTCTTCACTTCCACCATCGGCTTCACGTTGTTGATCGCGGCGTTGAAGACGTCGAAGGCATCCTTGCCGGACTTCTTGGCGATGGTGTCGAGCGCGCCGTACATGATCCGCTCGGCAACCGACTTCTTGCCTCGGGTCATGAGCACGTTCATGAACTTGGCGACTTCCTCGCTCTTGAACTTCGGATCCGGGAGGATCTCGCGTTTGGGGACTTCACGACGACGCGGCATGGTCTCTATCCGGTGGAATGTTGCGTTCGAAAATTAGGCGGCCTTGGGCCGCTTGGCTCCGTACTTGGAGCGCGACTGCTTGCGATCCTTCACGCCCGCGGTGTCGAGGCTGCCGCGCACCATGTGGTAGCGCACGCCCGGCAGGTCCTTCACGCGGCCGCCGCGGATCAGCACGACCGAGTGCTCCTGCAGGTTGTGGCCCTCGCCGCCGATGTAGCTGATCACCTCGTAGCCGTTGGTGAGGCGCACCTTGGCGACCTTGCGTAGCGCCGAGTTGGGCTTCTTGGGGGTCGTGGTGTAGACGCGGGTGCACACGCCGCGCTTCTGGGGGCTATTCCCGAGCGCGGGGACCTTGCTCTTGGTCTGCACCTTCCTGCGCCCTTTGCGCAGCAACTGGTTGATGGTCGGCATGATTTCTCGAAATTGCGGGGTTTTGAGGCGTCTCGGGGAGAGCCTTCCCGCCAGCCGGTGCCTGGCCCATTCGGGCCTAAAGATCGGCTCGAGCTGACGGGGAAAAAGCTCTCAATTTTAGTGGCTTATGACATTATCGTCAAGCCACCTGCTCGCTGCCGACGTCGGCTTCGTCGATGGCGAAACCGAACGAGGCCGACGAGCCGGGCTCGATGTCCTTCTTCTTGCGGGTGGCGTGGTACGCGAGGCCCGTGCCGGCGGGAATGAGGCGGCCGACGATGACGTTCTCCTTGAGGCCCCTCAGGTCGTCCTTCTTGCCCATGATCGCCGCCTCGGTCAGGACCCGGGTGGTCTCCTGGAAGGAGGCCGCCGAGATGAACGAGTCGGTGGACAGCGACGCCTTGGTGATGCCCAGCAGCACGTACTCGTAGATGGCCGGCTTCTTGTTGCCGTTGGCCTTCACGCGGTCGTTCTCCTCCAGTACTTCGGCGCGCTCGACCTGCTCTCCGGTGATGAAGCGGGTCTCGCCCGGATCGACGATCGAAACGCGGCGCAGCATCTGCCGCACGATCACCTCGATGTGCTTGTCGTTGATCTTCACGCCCTGGAGCCGGTAGACGTCCTGCACCTCGTCGATGATGTAGCGCGCGAGCGCCTCCATCCCCTGCAAGCGGAGGATGTCGTGGGGGTCCGCCGGGCCATCGACGATCGTCTCGCCCTTGTTGACTACCTGGCCGTCGTGCACGGTGATGTGCTTCTCCTTCGGGATCAGGTACTCGTGGGCGGCGCCGTCGAAGTCGGTGATGATGAGGCGCTGCTTGCCCTTCGTGTCCTTGCCGAACGAGACCGTGCCGGTGACCTCCGCGAGCAGGCCCGCGTCCTTCGGCGAGCGCGCCTCGAAGAGCTCCGCCACGCGCGGCAGGCCGCCCGTGATGTCGCGGGTCTTGGACGACTCCTGCGGGATCCGCGCGAGCACCTCTCCAACGTTCACCTGCTGGCCGTTCTTGACGGTGATGATCGCCCCGATCTGGAAGGTGTAGTTCACCGGCGTGTCGCCCGTGGCGAGCTTGACTTCCTTGCCGTTGGGGCCCATCAGCTTCACCGCGGGCCTCAAGCCCTTGGTGGCCGAGGTCCCGCGGCGCTTCGGGTCGATCACGACAAGGCTCGAAAGCCCCGTGGTCTCGTCGATCTGCTTGGCGACGGTGACGCCTTCCTCCACGTTCTCGAACCGGATCTCGCCCGCATACTCGGTGATGATCGGGCGGGTGAGCGGGTCCCAGTTGGCGAGCGGCTGCCCCGCGCGAACCTTGGCGCCGGGCTCGACGGTAAGGGTCGCGCCGTACGGCACCTTGTGGCGCTCGCGCTCGCGGCCGTTGTCGTCCGAGATCACGATCTCACCGTTGCGCGAGATGACCACCATCTCGTTGCGGGCGTTGGTCACGTTGCGCATGCTGGGCGAGAAGCTCGCCGTGCCGTTCGACTTCGCCTCGACCGAGCTCGCCACGGCGGTGCGCGAAGCCGCGCCCCCGATGTGGAACGTGCGCATCGTGAGCTGTGTGCCGGGCTCGCCGATCGACTGCGCGGCGATGACGCCCACTGCCTCGCCTACGTTCACGCGCGAGCCGCGGCCGAGGTCGCGGCCGTAGCAGGATGCGCAGATGCCGTAGCGGGTGTCGCAGGTAAGCGGAGTGCGGACCTTGACCTCGTCGACGCCCGCGGTCTCGATGCGCTCCACGGCGGCCTCGTCCAGGAGCGAGCCTGCCGGGATGAGCACCTCGTGGTTCTCGGTGCTGAACACGTCGGTGGCCGTCACGCGGCCGAGGATGCGCTCGCGCAGCGCCTCGACCACTTCGCCGCCTTCGACCAGCGCCTTCATCGCCATGCCCTGGGTCGTCTCGCAGTCGTCCTCGATCACGACGAGGTCCTGCGTCACGTCCACCAGGCGGCGGGTGAGATAGCCGGAATTGGCGGTCTTGAGCGCCGTGTCCGCCAGGCCCTTGCGTGCGCCGTGCGTCGAGATGAAGTACTGCAGCACGTTCAGGCCTTCACGGAAGTTTGCCGTGATCGGCGTCTCGATGATCGAGCCGTCGGGCTTGGCCATGAGGCCGCGCATGCCGGCGAGCTGCCGGATCTGCGCCGCCGAGCCGCGGGCGCCCGAGTCGGCCATCATGTAGATCGCGTTGAACGACTCCTGGTTTACCTCCTTGCCCTTGCGGTCCGTGACCTTCTGGTTGCCCAGCTGGTCCATCATCGCCTTGGCGATCTGGTCGCCGGCGCGGCCCCAGATGTCGACCACCTTGTTGTAGCGCTCTCCCTGGGTCACCAGGCCCGAGGTGTACTGGCGCTCGATCTCCTTCACCTCGCGCTCGCTGTGGTCGATGATGCTCTTCTTCTCGTCCGGAATGAGCAGGTCGTCGACGCAGATCGACAGGCCAGCGCGGGTGGCGAACGAGAAGCCCGTGTACATCAGCTTGTCGGCGAAAATCACCGTCTCGCGGATGCCGCAGCGGCGGAAGGCCTCGTTGATGAGCTTGGAGATCTCCTTCTTCTTGAGCGGCTTGTTGATGATCGCGAACGAAAGGCCCGCGGGCAGGATCTCGGACATGAGCGCCCGGCCCACAGTGGTGTCGTAGCGCTTCACCACCTCGGTGAACGTGCCGTCGTCGTTCTTGACCGACTCCTTCACGCGCACCGTGATCTTGGCGTGCAGCTCCACCCCGCCCGACTCGTAGGCGCGGCTCACTTCCGAGATGTTGGTGAACAGGGAGCCTTCGCCCCTGGCGTTGACGCGCTCGCGGGTGGCGTAGTACAGGCCCAGCACGATGTCCTGCGACGGCACGATGACCGGCTCGCCGTGCGCGGTGTGCAGCACGTTGTTTGACGAGAGCATGAGCGTGCGCGCTTCCATCTGCGCTTCCAGCGAAATGGGCACGTGCACCGCCATCTGGTCGCCGTCGAAGTCGGCGTTGAACGCGGCGCAGACCAGGGGATGCAGCTGGATGGCCTTGCCCTCGATCAGCACCGGCTCGAAGGCCTGGATGCCGAGGCGGTGGAGAGTCGGCGCGCGGTTGAGCAACACGGGGTGCTCGCGGATCACGTCCTCGAGGATGTCCCACACCACCGGTTCCTGGCTCTCGACCATGCGCTTGGCGGCCTTGATGGTCGTGGCAAGCCCCATCACCTCCAGCTTGTGGAAGATGAAGGGCTTGAAGAGCTCGAGCGCCATCAGCTTGGGCAGGCCGCACTGGTGGAGCTTGAGCGTGGGGCCTACCACGATGACCGAGCGGCCCGAGTAGTCGACACGCTTGCCCAGGAGGTTCTGGCGGAAGCGGCCGCTCTTGCCCTTGATCATGTCGGCAAGCGACTTGAGCGCGCGCTTGTTGGCGCCCGTCATCGCCTTGCCGCGGCGACCGTTGTCGAGCAGCGAATCGACCGCCTCCTGGAGCATGCGCTTCTCGTTGCGCACGATGATCTCGGGCGCCTTCAGCTCGAGCAGGCGCTTCAGGCGATTGTTGCGGTTGATGACGCGGCGGTACAGATCGTTGAGATCGGAGGTCGCGAAGCGGCCCCCGTCGAGCGGCACCAGCGGGCGCAGCTCCGGCGGCAGCACCGGCAGCACCTCCATGATCATCCACTCGGGCTTGATGCCCGACTTGTGGAAGGCCTCCAGCACCTTGAGCCGCTTGGCGAGCTTCTTGATCTTGGTGTCGGAGGAGGTAGCCTAGATCTCGCCGCGCAGCTTGTCGATCTCCCTGCGCAGATCCATGTGCTTCAGCAGCGCGCGCACGCCCTCGGCGCCCATGGCCGCGGAGAAGTCGTCGCCGTACTCCTCGACCTTGGCGAGGTAGTCCTCTTCGGACAGGAGCTGGCAGCGGTTGAGCGGGGTCATGCCCGGGTCGGTCACGACGTACGCCTCGAAGTAGAGGACGCGCTCGATGTCGCGCAGCGTCATGTCGAGCACCATGCCCAGGCGCGAGGGCAGCGACTTCAGGAACCAGATGTGGGCCACCGGGCTTGCGAGCTCGATGTGGCCCATGCGCTCGCGGCGGACCTTGGTGAGCGTGACCTCCACGCCGCACTTCTCGCAGATGACGCCGCGGTGCTTGAGGCGCTTGTACTTGCCGCAAAGGCACTCGTAGTCCTTGATGGGACCGAAGATCTTGGCGCAGAACAGGCCATCGCGCTCGGGCTTGAACGTGCGGTAGTTGATCGTCTCGGGCTTCTTCACCTCGCCGTAGGACCAGGAACGGATCTTCTCGGGCGAGGCGAGCCCGATGCGGATCGCGTCGAACTCTTCTTCCTGGGTGACCTGCTTGAACAGATCGAGCAGTGCTTTCATTTCGCGAATCTCCTAATGCCAGTTCGGTGGGCTTGCGGGTCCAGCGTCCCGGCTATCAATAGCGCTCGAGGTCGATGTCGATCGCGAGCGAGCGGATCTCCTTCACCAGCACGTTGAACGACTCGGGCATGCCCGCCTCGATCTTGTGCTCGCCCTTCACGATGTTCTCGTACACCTTCGTGCGTCCCTGCGTGTCGTCCGACTTGACGGTGAGCATCTCCTGCAGCGTGTAGGCCGCGCCGTAAGCTTCCAGCGCCCAGACCTCCATCTCGCCGAAGCGCTGGCCGCCGAACTGCGCCTTGCCGCCCAGCGGCTGCTGGGTAACGAGCGAGTACGGGCCCGTGGAGCGCGCGTGCATCTTGTCGTCGACGAGGTGGTGCAGCTTCAGGATGTGCATGTAGCCCACGGTGACCGGCCGGTCGAAGGCGTCGCCCGTGCGCCCGTCGAAGAGCGTGATCTGGCCGCTGCGGGGCAGGCCGGCGATCTCGAGCATGTCCTTGATCTCGACCTCGGTGGCGCCGTCGAACACCGGCGTCGCGAAGGGCAGCCCGCCCTGGAGGTTGCTGGCGAGATCCATCACCTCGTCATCCGAGAGGGCGGCCAGGTCCTCCTTCTTGCCCGTCGAGTTGTAGATGCGCTCGAGGAACTTGCGAACCTTGGCGGCGCTCTCGTTCGCGCGCAGCATCTCCTGCACGCGCAGGCCCAGGCCCTTGGCGGCCCAGCCGAGGTGGGTCTCGAGGATCTGGCCCACGTTCATGCGCGAGGGCACGCCCAGCGGGTTGAGCACGATGTCCACGGGCGTCCCGTCGGCCATGAACGGCATGTCCTCGACCGGCACGATCTTGGAGATGACGCCCTTGTTGCCGTGGCGGCCGGCCATCTTGTCGCCCGGCTGGAGGCGGCGCTTGACCGCGACGTAGACCTTCACCATCTTCTGCACGCCCGGGGGCAGCTCGTCGCCCTGCGTGAGCTTCTTCTTCTTCTCCTCGAAGGCGCGGTCGAACTCCTTGCGGGTGAGGTCGAGCGACTCGCGCAGCTGCTCGAGCTGCGCCGCGGCGTCCTCGTCCGCGAGGCGGATATCGAACCAGTCGTGGCGGTCGATCTCCTGCAGGTAGGCCTTGGTGACCTTGGCGCCCTTGGCGAGCTTCTTGCCGCCCTTGGCCGTCTTGTTGATGATCACCTTCTCGATGCGGTTGAAGGCGTCGTCCTCGACGATGCGCAGCTGGTCCTGGAGGTCCTTGCGGTAGTCCTTGAGCTGGTCGTCGATGATCTGCTGGGCGCGCTTGTCGCGCTGGATGCCTTCGCGGGTAAAGACCTGGACGTCGATCACGGTACCCGAGATGCCCGAGGGCACCCTCAGGCTCGTGTCCTTCACGTCGGAAGCCTTCTCGCCGAAGATCGCCCGCAGCAGCTTCTCCTCGGGGGTGAGCTGCGTTTCGCCCTTCGGCGTGACCTTGCCGACCAGCACGTCGGCGGCTTCCACTTCAGCGCCGATGTAGACGATGCCCGACTCGTCGAGGCGCGAGAGCATGCGCTCGGACAGGTTCGAGATGTCGCGCGTGATCTCCTCGGGGCCGAGCTTGGTGTCGCGCGCCACCACCACGAGCTCTTCGATGTGGATCGAGGTATAGCGGTCCTCGGCCACGATGCGCTCGGAGATGAGGATCGAGTCCTCGAAGTTGTAGCCGTTCCACGGCATGAACGCCACGAGCAGGTTCTGGCCCAGCGCCAGCTCGCCCATGTCGGTCGAGGCGCCGTCGGCGATCACGTCGCCGGCCGCGATGTGCTCGCCCACCTTCACCAGCGGCCGCTGGTTGATGTTGGTGTTCTGGTTCGAGCGGGTGTACTTGGTGAGGTTGTAGATGTCCACGCCCGCTTCGCCCGCGCGGGTCTCGGCGTCGTTCACGCGGGCCACGATGCGGCCCGCGTCCACGTAGTCGATGCGGCCGCCGCGGCGAGCCTGCACCGCGGTGCCCGAGTCGATGGCCACCGTGCGCTCGATGCCGGTGCCCACGAGCGGCTTCTCGGCGCGCAGGCAGGGAACCGCCTGGCGCTGCATGTTCGAGCCCATGAGCGCGCGGTTGGCGTCGTCGTGCTCGAGGAACGGGATGAGCGAAGCCGCCACCGAGACGATCTGCGAGGGCGCCACGTCGATGTACTCGATCTTGTCGGAGGTGGAAAGCGTGAACTCGTTGCGGTGGCGGCAGGAGACCAGTTCGTCGACGAACTTGCCGTTCTTGTCGAGCTCGGCGTTGGCCTGGGCGATCACGTACCGGCCCTCCTCGATGGCCGACAGGTACTCGATCTCCTTGGTGACCTTGCCGTCCTTCACCCGGCGGTACGGCGTCTCGATGAAGCCGAACTCGTTGGTGCGCGCGTAGAGTGCCAGCGAGTTGATGAGGCCGATGTTCGGGCCTTCCGGCGTCTCGATCGGGCAGACGCGCCCGTAGTGGGTGGGGTGCACGTCGCGCACCTCGAAGCCCGCGCGCTCGCGCGTGAGGCCGCCGGGGCCGAGCGCGGAGATGCGGCGCTTGTGCGTGATCTCCGACAGCGGGTTCGTCTGGTCCATGAACTGCGACAGCTGCGAGGAGCCGAAGAACTCCTTGATCGCGGCGGAAACGGGCTTCGCGTTGATCAGGTCGTGCGGCATCAGGTTCTCGCTCTCGGCCTGCGAGAGGCGCTCGCGCACGGCCCGCTCGACGCGAACCAGGCCCGAACGGAACTGGTTCTCCGCGAGCTCGCCCACCGAGCGCACGCGGCGGTTGCCGAGGTGGTCGATGTCGTCGATCTCGCCGCGGCCATTGCGCAGCTCGACCAGGATCTTGATCACCGCGACGATGTCCTCGTTGGACAGCGTCATCGGGCCGGTGAGCTCGTCGCGGCCCACGCGGCGGTTGAACTTCATGCGCCCCACGTCCGAAAGGTCGTAGCGCTCGGGGCTGAAGAACAGGCCGTTGAAGAGCGTCTTCACGGCATCCTCGGTCGGCGGCTCGCCCGGGCGCATCATGCGGTAGATCGCGACCTGGGCGTTCAGGGCGTCGGTGGACTCGTCGGTCCGCAGCGTGGCCGAAATGTAGGGGCCGTGATCGAGGTCGTTGGTGTAGAGGGTCTTCACCACCTCGATGCCGGCCTCGAGGATCTTCTTGAGGCTCGCCTCCGTGATCTCCTCGTTGGCCGCGGCGATGATCTCGCCGGTGTCGGTGTTCACGAGGTTCTTGGCGAGCGTGCGGCCGATCAGGAAGTCGGGCTCGACGGCGAGCTTCTTCATGCCGGCGGCCTCCATCTCGCGGATGTGCTTGATGGTGATGCGCTTGTCCTTCTGGACGAGCACCTTCCCGGCCTTGGTGGTGATGTCGAAGCGTGCGATCTCGCCGCGCATGCGCTCGGGCACGACCTCGAACTCGATGCCCTTGCGGGTCACGTGGAAGGTGTCGAAGGCGAAGAACTGCTCGAGGATCCTCTCGGGCGTGTACCCGAGGGCCTTCAGCAGGATCGTGACCGGCATCTTGCGGCGGCGGTCGACGCGGAAATACAGGTAGTCCTTGGGGTCGAACTCGAAGTCGAGCCACGAGCCGCGGTAGGGAATCACGCGCGCGGAGAACAGCAGCTTCCCGGACGAATGGGTCTTGCCACGATCGTGCTCGAAGAACACGCCGGGCGAGCGATGCAATTGCGAGACGATCACGCGCTCGGTGCCGTTGATCACGAACGAGCCGTTGCGGGTCATGAGCGGGATCTCGCCCATGTAGACCTCCTGCTCCTTCACCTCCTTCACCGTGGGCTTGGCGGCCTCGCGGTCCATGATCGTGAGGCGCACTTTCGCGCGCAGGGGGCTCGCGAACGTGAGGCCGCGCTGCTGGCACTCGACCACGTCGAAGGGGGGCTCTCCCAGGGCGTAGCTCACGAACTCGAGGCGGGCGTTGCCCGAGTGGCTCGAGATCGGGAAAACCGAACGGAAGGCCGATTGCAGGCCGATCTCGTTGCGGCTCTCCGCGGATACATCGGACTGGAGGAATTCGGCGTACGAGTTGATCTGCGTGGCGAGGAGGAAGGGCACATCCAGCACGGCAGCGCGCTTGGCGAAGCTCTTGCGGATGCGCTTCTTCTCGGTGAACGAGTAGGTCATGGGGGCTCCGAAAAACACGGGCGCGTCGGGGGTCCCCAACCTGTCGGGGTGGCCATTGATTCCCGCGCGCGCCTCGTCGTCCTGCTCCCGACTGGCGCTCATGGCCTGGTGGCTCGCCCCTACGAGCCGCTGGCGGACAGCCGTGCTGGGACGCACGGCCCGACCAAACCGGTCTCCTGCAGTCGCTTCAGAAGACACAGCCAAGCCCCGTCGGGGCTTGACTCTGGCTTCTCGCGCTCGCGGCCGCCGAGCGGCCGCTCCCGCGGGTTACTTGATCTCGACCTTCGCGCCGGCTTCCTCGAGCTTCTTCTTGAGGGCATCGGCGTCGGCCTTGGAAATGCCTTCCTTCACCGGCTTGGGGGCGCCGTCCACGAGGTCCTTGGCCTCCTTCAGGCCCAGGCCCGTGACTTCGCGCACCGCCTTGATGGAGTTCACCTTGTTCTCGCCGGCGGCGGTGAGGATCACGGTGAACTCGGTCTGCTCCTCGGCAGCGGCGCCACCGGCGGCGGCACCGCCCGCCGGGGCGGCGACCGCGACGGTCGCGGCGGCGGCGGAGACGCCGAACTTCTCTTCCATGTCCTTGATGAGCTGCGAGAGCTCGAGGACGGTCATGCTCCCGATCGCGTCGAGGATGTCTTGCTTGGCAACGGCCATGATGTTTGCTCCTGGTTGAATGTCTTTAAACGGGTCGCGGGAAGAGGTCGCTCTCAGGCGGCCTGCTTCTCCCTCTGGTCGCGAACGGCGGCCACGGTGCGCGCGAACTTCGCCGGCACCTCGTTCAGCGTCTGGACGAACTTGGCGATCGGCGCCTGCATCGTGCCGAGCAGCATGGCGAGGAGCTCATCGCGGCTGGGCATGGTGGCGAGGCTTCCGACTTCCTTTGCGGTCATCACCTGGCCGGGCAGGGCCCCGCCCTTGATGACGAGCTTGTCGTTCCTCCTCGCGTAACCGTGGAGCACCTTCGCGGCGGAGACGGGGTCTTCGGAAATGCCGTACGCGAGCGGGCCCGCCATCTGGTCGGCGAGCTTCTCGAAAGGCGTTCCCTTGACCGCGCGGCGCGCGAGGGTGTTCTTCAGGACGCGAAGGTAGACGCCGGAGGCGCGGGCCTCCTTGCGCAGGACGGTGATGTCCTCGACCGGAAGGCCACGGTACTCGGCGAGCACGACCGCCTGCGCCTTGGCCAGCCGGGCGGAGACTTCCGCCACGACTTCCTTCTTGTCTTCAATGTTCAGACTCAAGGTCCTTCTCCTTTTCCATAGCGACCTCTCGTCCAGGAGCCCGGCTGGCCGGGTGAACCTGTTCTTCGGTGCGCCATCTGCGTTGGCTCCGGCGTTTGCAGCCGGTTTTAAATCCCTTGCGGGATGCCGACGGTCTTTGATAACACCCGGCCGCCTTACGGCGCGGCCGGGTTCCAAAGCCTGTTGTTACTGCTGCGCGGCCGCGCTGCCGCCGTAGATCGTCTGGTCGATGCGGATTCCGACGCCCATCGTGCTCGACACCGAGACCTTCCTCAGGTAGATGCCCTTGGTCGAAGCGGGCTTCGCCTTGTTGATCGCGGCCATCAGCGCCTCGAGGTTCTCCGCGAGCGCGTCCACCTCGAACGAGGCACGGCCTATCGTGCACTGCACGATGCCCGCCTTGTCCGCGCGGTACTGCACCTGGCCGCCCTTCGCGTTCTTCACCGCCTCCTCGACGTTCGGGGTCACGGTGCCCACCTTCGGGTTCGGCATGAGGCCACGAGGGCCGAGGATCTGGCCCAGGGGACCCACGACCTTCATGGCGTCCGGCGTGGCGATCACCACGTCGAAGTCCATGAAGCCGCCCTTGATCCTGTCGGCGAGGTCGTCGAAGCCGACCACGTCGGCACCGGCGTTCTTCGCCTTCTCGGCGTTCGCGCCCTGCGCGAACACCGCAACGCGGACGACCTTGCCCGTCCCGCGGGGCAGGACCACGCTGCCGCGGACGACCTGGTCCGACTTCTTGGAGTCGATGCCCAGGTTCACGGCGACGTCGATCGACTCGTCGAACTTGGCGGTCGCCGTCTTCTTCACCAGGTCCAGCGCGGTCTTCGGCTCGTATGTCCTGCCGCGGTCGACCAGCGCATGGATCTTCTTGAATCGCTTGGAGATGGCAGCCATCAGATGCCCTCCACTTCCACGCCCATGCTGCGGGCGCTGCCGGCGACCGTGCGCACGGCGGCATCGAGGTCCGCGGCGGTGAGGTCGGGCTGCTTCATCTTGGCGATCTCCTCGGCCTGCTTGCGCGTGAGCTTGCCCACCTTGTCGGTGTGCGGGCGCGGGCTTCCCTTGTCCAGCTTGAGCGCCTTGCGGATCAGCACCGACGCCGGCGGCGACTTGAGGATGAAGGTGAAGCTCTTGTCCGCGTACGCCGTGATCACGACCGGCAGCATCAGGCCCGGTTCCATCTTCTGCGTCTGGGCGTTGAACGCCTTGCAGAACTCCATGATGTTGAGGCCGCGCTGGCCGAGCGCG
>CAMPHL010000018.1 GCA_946885905.1 uncultured Pseudomonadota bacterium
CCAGAAACTGTTCGATGCCGGCGCGCTGCCGGACTTCCTCGCCGAAACCGCCTCGGTGCGCGCGTCGGATTGGAAGATCTGCGACCAGCCTCGCGACCTGCTCGACCGTCGCGTCGAGATCACCGGTCCCACCGACCGCAAGATGGTCATCAACGCGCTCAACTGCGGCGCCGCCACGTTCATGGCGGACTTCGAGGACGCCAACTGCCCGACGTGGGAGAACATGCTGGAGGGCCAGGCGAACATCATGGACGCCGTGCGCCGGACGATCACGTTCGAGCAGGCCGGGAAGCAGTACCGCCTGAACGAGAAGACGGCGGTGCTCATTCCGAGGCCGCGCGGCTGGCACCTGGACGAGAAGCACGCGACCATCGACGGGAAGCCCGTCTCGGGCGCGCTCTTCGACTTCGGCCTGCTCTTCTTCCACAACGCAGCCGAGCTGCTCGCCCGCGGAAGCGGTCCGTACTACTACCTGCCCAAGATGGAGTCGCATCTCGAGGCGCGGCTCTGGAACGACGTGTTCACGTTCGCGCAGGCCGAGCTCGGCATTCCCCACGGCTGCGTGCGCGCCACCGTCCTTATCGAGACGCTTCCCGCCGCCTTCGAGATGGACGAGATCCTGTACGAGCTGCGGGAGCATTCCTCAGGCCTCAACATCGGGCGCTGGGACTACATCTTTTCGTGCATCAAGAAGCTGCGCTCCAACCGCGACTTCTGCCTGGCCGACCGGGCGCAGGTCACCATGACCTCGCCCTTCATGCGCGCTTATGCGCTGCTCCTGGTGAAGACCTGCCACCGCCGCAACGCCCCGGCGATGGGCGGCATGGCGGCGCAGATCCCGATCAAGAACGACGCGCAGGCCAACGAAGCGGCGATGGCCAAGGTGCGCGCGGACAAGGAGCGCGAGGCGACCGACGGGTGCGACGGCACCTGGGTGGCGCACCCCGGCCTCGTCCCGGTCGCGAAGGAAGTGTTCGACAAGCACATGCCGGGGCCCAACCAGTACGCGAGGCAGCGCGACGACGTGAACGTGTCGGCGCAGGATTTGCTGCGCTTCGAGCCCGGCAGGCCCATCACCGAAGCGGGCCTGCGCAACAACATCCAGGTCGGCATCCAGTACATCGGGTCATGGCTCGCGGGCAACGGCTGCGTGCCGATCTTCAACCTGATGGAGGACGCGGCGACCGCCGAAATCTCGCGCTCGCAGGTCTGGCAGTGGATGCGCTCGCCCAAGGGCGTGCTCGACGACGGACGCAAGGTGACGCGGGAGCTCTTCGGCGAGCTGCTGGCCGACGAGCTCGCGAAGACGCCGTCCATCGTGGGCGCCGAAGCGTACGCGGCGGGCAGATACGAGGAGGGCGCGGCGCTTTTCGAAGAGCTCTCCGTTTCGGCGAATTACGTCGAGTTCCTCACCCTGCCGGCCTACCAGAAGATAGCTTGACGCCCTTCGCTTGCAACGCTTGTGAAGGGTTCAACGATCGATCTTGCGTTTCGCGCGCGTCGTTCCAGCGCGAGTAACATGGGCCGCATCAGGGTGAACTGGATGTGGCGGCTCCTTTCGACCATCTGGTTGGCGGTTGCGACTGGGGCAACCGCCGCCGCAGCGGGCCCGGCGGCCGAGTATCCGGCCAAGCCGGTGCGCATCATCACGGCCTCTCCCGGCACGCTCATGGACGTGGTCGCACGCCATGTCGGGCAGAGGCTCGCCCAGCGCTGGGGCCAATCCGTCGTGGTGGAGAACAAGGGCGGGGCGGCATTCACCATCGGCATGACCACGGCCGCGCAGGCCAAGGCGGACGGCTACACGCTGGTCATGTCCGACCGCACGTCGGTCGCCGCCGCGCCACACCTCTACAAGGAGCTCGCGTACGACCCGCTCAGGGATTTCGCGCCGATTGCGATGGTCGCGCTGGCTCCGCTCGTGCTGGTCGCGCATCCTTCGCTGCCTGCCGGAAACATGCGCGAGCTGGTCGAGTATGCGCGACACCATGCCGGGCTGCACTTCGGCAGCCAGGGGATGTCGACCACCGGCCACTATGCCGGCGAGCTCCTTCGGGTCGAGACCGGAATCGCCCCCGAATATGTGCACTACAAGGGCGCGGCGGACGCCCAACGCGCGATCCTCGGCGGCGAGATCCTCGTGGGCTTCAACAACGCGCCATCGACGTACTCGCTGGTGCATGCCAAGCGGCTGAAGGCTTTCGCCGTGACCTCGCCCCATCGGATCGCGGCCGCGCCGGAGATCCCGACCACTGCCGAGGCCGGCTACCCCGGCGTGCTCGTCGAATACTGGGTGGGCATGCTGGCCCCGAAGGCCACGCCTGCGGAGCTCGTGGCGAAGATCAACCGCGATGTCACCGCGATCATGCAGACGCCCGAAGTGCGCCAGGTGTTGCTCCAGCAGGGGGCGGAGGCCGCGCCTTCTGCCACCCCCGCGGAGTTCGGCGCGCGGATCCGCAGCGACTTCGCCCGCAGCAAGGCCGACTTCGAACGGATCGGCTTCCAGGCCGAATAGCGGCGCGGCTCCTAGCGGATCGCGGGCCCGGAGTGCCTGGGCAGGTGGTGCGCCGGTCGCGCGGGCCGGTAGCCGCGCCACAGCGGATAGGCGACGACGTACTGCGGCTGGGCTTGGGCAGCCAGCAACTCCTGGTGCCTGCGCTCGGCCTCGCGCTCGGCTCGCGCTTCGCGCATCTGCTGCTCATGGAGCTCGCGGTCGCGGCGCGCTTCGAGCCGCTTGTCCAGCGCCGCCTCGCGCTCGAAGATGCGCTGGCTCTCGGCCTTGTTGGGCTCCGGGTAGCTCGCCGGAATCTGCGGGCGCGACTCCTCGGTGCGATCGGGGCACGGCGCCGGCTGGTAGGTGACCGCGCCCAGCACGTCCTTGCAACGCACGATGTCCTGCGCGGCAACGCCGGATGCGGCGAGGCAGGCAGCGAGGGCCAGGATCACGTGCAGGTGCATGCGCGCGATTCTATTCCAAACGCTATACGCCGGCCGCCTGCCTGTCGGCGTGGTAGGACGACCTCACCATCGGCCCGCACGCGGCATTCACGAAGCCCATCTTCCCGGCTTCTTCCTCGAACATGCGGAACTCGTCCGGGTGGACGAAGCGCGTGACCGGCAGATGGTGGCGCGAGGGCTGGAGGTACTGGCCGACGGTGAGCATGTCCACGTCGTGGGCGCGAAGGTCGCGCATGACCGCCAGGATCTCCTCGTTGGTCTCGCCCAGTCCCACCATCAGGCCGGACTTGGTGGGGACCTGCGGATGCCGTGCCTTGAACTGCCCGAGCAGTTGAAGGGAATGCGCGTAGTCCGAACCCGGGCGCGCCTGCCCGTAGAGGCGCGGGACCGTCTCGAGATTGTGGTTCATCACGTCCGGCGGGCCGGCGTCGAGGATGCCGAGCGCGCGATCGAGGCGGCCGCGGAAGTCGGGCGTGAGGATCTCGATGCGCGTCTGCGGCGAAAGCGCGCGCACGGACCGGATGCATTCCACGAAGTGCCCCGCGCCGCCGTCGCGCAGGTCGTCGCGATCGACGCTCGTGATCACGACGTACTTGAGGTTGAGCGCAGCGATCGTTTCGCCCAGGTGGCGGGGTTCCTCGGGATCGAGGGCGTTGGGCCGGCCGTGCGCCACGTCGCAGAAGGGGCAGCGGCGCGTGCACAGGTCGCCCATGATCATGAAGGTCGCCGTGCCGTGGCCGAAGCACTCGCCGATGTTGGGGCACGAGGCTTCCTCGCACACCGTGTGCAGCTTCTTCTCCCGGAGGATCTTCTTGATCTCGAGGAAGCGCTCGCCGCCGCCGGCGCGCGCGCGGATCCACTCCGGCTTTCGCAGCGGCTCGGAGGCGACGATCTTGATCGGGATGCGCGCGGTCTTGAGGCTGCGCTTCCTCTGGAGCTTCAGGTCGGCTTCAGACATCGGGAGAGGGCCTCTCCGAGGCGTTGCTGCACGACATCGATTTTATCATCCGCCCCCAGCGTAGCCATGCTCGTGGCGGCCAGCCCCGGATACCCGCACGGGTCGATGCGCCTGAACGGCTCGAGGTCCATGTCCACGTTCAGCGCCACGCCGTGGTAAGTACAGCCGCGGGCCACTCGCAGCCCGATCGCCGCGATTTTCGCCTCGCCCACGTAGACACCCGGCATGCCGGCCCGGCGCACGCCTTCGATGCCGTACCCGGCGAGGACGTCGATGAGTGCCTGCTCCAGCCGGCGCACCATCTCCTTCACGCCATAACCGGCACGACGCAGGTCGAGCAGCGGATAGGCCACGACCTGGCCGGGCCCGTGGTACGTGACCTGCCCGCCGCGGTCGGTCGCGACGACGGGAATGTCGCCGGGCGCCAGCACGTGGCTGCGCCGTCCCGCGAGGCCCAGCGTGAAAACCGGCGGATGCTCGAGGAGCCAGAGCTGGTCGGGCGTTTCGGTCGTGCGTGCGGCGTTGAAAGCCTGCATCGCGCGCCACGTCGGCTCGTAGGCGACCAGCCCGAGGCCCCGCCGCAGCATCAAAGCACCATCGTGACCATCGGGTGCTTCGAGAGCTCCGAATAGAGGGCGTCGAGCTGCTCGCGCGACTTGGCGTTGATCGTGACGGTGAGCGACAGGTAGCGCGCCTGCTTCGACGAGCGCATCTCGATCGTCTGCGGGTGGAAGTCGGGCGCGTGCCTGAGCACGATCTCCGTCACCACCTGCGCGAAGCCGTCCTCGCGCCGCCCCATCACCTTGATCGGGAAGACGCAGGGGAATGTGAGGAGGGACTCGGGTTGCTGCGGCGGGGTCATGATGGTTCGCATCCCTCCCACGTGGGGGCGGGACACCGCTGCATCAAGCGGCGACGGCGCCGCGGCTGCGGATGCGCGCCTTGTGCTCCTGGAAGAGCGCGTGCATGCGGCGGAAGAGCGGCCCGGGCTTGCCCGTGCCGACCGGCTTGCCGTCCAGTTGCGTGACGGCCAGGACTTCCTTGGTCGAGGAGGTGAGCCACACTTCGTCCGCCGAGCGCAGCTGCGCTTCCGGCACCGGCCGGACCTCCAGCTTCACCGCCCCCTCGCTGGCGAGCTGCACCAGCAGGTCGTAGGTGATGCCCAGCAGGATCAGGTTGTCGCGCGGGGGAGCGGCCACGACGCCGTTCTTCACGACGAAGACGTTGGATGCCGAAGCCTCGGTGAGGAAGCCGTCGCGCAGCATGATGGTCTCGACGGCGCCGACGTCGGCCGAAAGCTGCCGGGCAAGCACGTTGCCCAGGAGCGAGGTCGACTTGATGTTGCACTTCTCCCAGCGGAAGTCGCGCGCGGTGATGCAGGCCACGCCGTTGTCCACGAGCTCCTTCGAGGGCGAGCGCAGGGGATAGCACATCATGAAGACGGTCGGAACAAGCCCTGTGGGAAGCACGTGGTCGCGCGTAGGCGGTACCCCGCGCGTGACCTGGATGTAGACCGATTGGTTTCCCGGATGGTGGGCGAGGAGGGCCTCGGTGAGCTTCAGCCACTCGTCCACGGTGTGCGGGTTGGCGAGCCGGATCTCGTCCATCGAGCGCTGCAGGCGCTCGAAGTGCTCGCGTCCGCGCAACATCACCCCTTCATAGACGGGGATCACCTCGTATACGCCGTCGCCGAAGATGAAGCCGCGGTCCAGCGGGGAGATCGAAATCCGGTCGAGCGGCAGGAGCTGGCCGTTGAAGTGTGCGATGGGCGAGGTCATGGCATGAGGAAGATGAGTTTCAGCGTGTCCCAACCGCGCGAGAGGAACCCTGCTACGGGGACATCCTCCAGGGCGACTACCGGGAATTCGGCCACCGGCGCGCCCTCGCGCGTCAACTTCATTATCCCCGCTTTCTCGCCTGCGGCAAGCGGCGCCACGAACGGCTGGCGCGTCTCGAGGGTGGCCTTCAGTCCCGTGAATCGCTCGCGCGGCAGGCTCACCCAGACGTCGCGGTCGAAACCGAGAGCCACGGTATCGGACGTTCCCTTGTAGACCGCGGGGGCGGCCACGCGTTCGCCGCGCCGGTACAGGCGGCGGGTCTCCCACGATTGGAAGCCGAAGTTGAGCAGCTTCTGCGTTTCCGTGATGCGCAGCGTGTCGGACTGCGCGCCCAGCACCACGCAGACGAGGCGGCGCTCGCCGCGCCTGGCGCTCGCCGCGAGCCCATACCCCGTGGTTTCCGTGAAGCCCGTTTGCAGGCCGTCGACCGCGGCGTCGATCCAGAGCAGCCGATTGCGGCTGGACTGGTTGATGCCGTTCCATTCGAAATTGCGCTGGGCGTACAGCGCGTGCTGGTCGGGGAACTCACGCAGGAGCGCAACCGCGAGCGTGGCGATGTCGCGCGCCGATGAATGATGCCCCGGACCAGGGTCGCCGGTGCAGTTCGTGAAGCTGGTGTTCGCGAGTCCCAGCCGCCGTGCGCGCTGGTTCATGCGCTCTACGAAAGCCGCTTCGCTCACCGCCGTCGCCTCGGCCAGCGCGATCGCCGCATCGTTGGCCGAAAGCACGATCATCCCCTGGAGCAGCTGCGCGATCGTGGCGCTTTGCCCGGGTGAGAGGAACATGCGCGCGCCGGGCGCGCGCGTCGCGGCCACGGAAGCGGTCACCGCCTTGTCCAGGGAAAGCTCGCCCTCGCGGACCGCCTCCAGGACCACGTAAGCCGTCATGAGCTTCGTGAGCGAGGCCGGGTCCATCGGCGCGGCCGCCCCGGCGGCGGCGAGCGTTCGCCCGCTCTGCGCGTCGACGAGCACGTAGGCCCGCGCCGCGACGGGCGGCGGCGTGGGCAGCGCAGGCGCCGCGGCGACCAGCAAAGGCCAAAGCAGCAGCAGGACCAGCAGGCGCGACCTCATCCGGAAACTCTAGTGCAGCGAGATCGACGGCGCGAAGCCGAGCGACTCCCGGACCTTGTCGGCGATCGCCGTGGCTTCGTCGCGGTTGCGATAGGGGCCGAGGCGCACGCGATGCATGCCCTCGCGCGAGCTCACCTGGATGGGCTCGAGGAGCCACGGCAGGCTGGCCGCTGCCCGGGCGCGGAAGGCCTCCGCGTTCTCGGCGCTGGAGAAAGCGCCGATCTGCAGCCACAGCGAGGAAGTCTCCTGCGTGACCATCGGCGTTTCGACCTTCGCCATCGGCGGTGGCGGCGGCACGGCGGCCACGACCGGCGGCGTGGTGGGCGCGAAGACGCGCTCGACTTCCACCATGCCGCTGCCGGCCGCGGCGATGCCGATACGCGCGGCGGCCGCGTACGACAGATCGATGATGCGGTCCGCGTGGAACGGTCCGCGGTCGTTGATGCGCACGATCACGGACAGGCCGTTCCTGAGGTTGGTCACGCGCGCGTAGCTGGGGATCGGCAGCGTCTTGTGGGCCGCGGTCATCGCGAACATGTCGTAGATCTCGCCCGAGGCGGTCTTGCGCCCGTGGAACATGCGGCCATACCAGGACGCCATCCCGCGCTCCTTCGTCGGGTCCTTGTTGAGCACGGGCACGTAGCTGCTGCCGAACACGACATACGGGCGGTTCGCGAACTTGTGGAAGGGTTCGTCCCGCGGGACCGCGTCGGGGATTTGCGCGAGGTTTTCGGGGACCTGCTCCGGGGGGCCGTCGTTCGAGTAGTACTTGCCCATGTGTCCCGGCTGTGTCGGCCCCGGCCCTTTCGGCGTGCTCCCGCAAGCGCCCAGCAGGACCGCGGCTGCGATGAGGAAAAGGCCCTGGAAGCGCAGTTGAACGCAGTTGGAGCGCAGGTGGTCGTGGAAAGCCCGGAATGCATTCCTGGCTTCGTTCAGCGAAGGCACGAAAGGTTCATCGGGCTTTGCGTTCATCCGCGTTTCCGAAGCTTTTTCCTAACTTTGGACGAGCTGCTTGTGCGTCGAGATCGACATGAGGATCCCGAAGCCCGCCAGGATCGACAGCAGCGCCGTGCCGCCGTAGCTGATCATCGGCAGCGGCACACCCACCACCGGCAGGATGCCCGTCACCATTCCCATGTTCACGAAGGCATAGGTGAAGAACGTGAGCGTGATCGCCCCGGCCGTGAGCCGCGCGAAGACGGTGGATGCGTTGGCTGCGATCATCAGGCCGCGCCCGATCGCCAGCATGTAGAGCACGACCAGGATCACGTTGCCCACGAGCCCGAACTCCTCGCCGAACACGGCGAAGATGAAGTCCGTGTGCCGCTCGGGCAGGAAGTCGAGCTGCGCCTGGGTGCCGTTCAGCCATCCCTTGCCCAGGATTCCGCCGGAGCCGATGGCGATGGTGGACTGGATGATGTGGTAGCCCGCGCCGAGCGGATCCTGGTTGGGATCGAACAGGGTGAGCACCCGCTGGCGCTGGTAGTCGTGCAGCATCCCCCAGAGGAAGGGCAGGGACCCCAGGCCGCCGAGGATCAGCGCGCCCAGGATCCTCCACGACAGGCCCGCGAGGAAGATCACGAAGAAACCGGATGCGAAGACCAGGATCGCGGTGCCGAGATCGGGCTGGCGGGCGATCAGCCCGACCGGGATCGCGAGGATGATGCCCGCGGCCACGAAGTCGCGCATCCTCAGGCCCTGGTCGCGCCGATGGAAGTACCAGGCGAGCATGAGCGGCATCGCGATCTTCATGATCTCGGAGGGCTGCACCGTGGCGAAGCCGAGGTTGAGCCACCGGCGCGCGCCGTTGCGCACGTCGCCGAAGACGGCTACGCCGAGCAGCAGCGCCACGCCGCCCAGGTAGAGCGGAAGGGCGAGGCGCATCAGCAGCTGCGGGCTCACCTGGGCGAGCACCCAGAGCGCAGCGAAGGCCACCGCGAGGTTGCGCATCTGGTCGACCACGCGCCCGAGGGAGGCGCCGCCGGAGGCCGAGTACACCACGGTCGCGCCCAGGGCGACGATGAGCGCGAGCGTGGCCATCAACGGACCGTCGATCCGGCGCGCGAAGAGCTCGAAGGCGCGGCCGATCATGTGTCGGGGTCCAGGGCCTGCTTTGCTTCGGGACGCTTGCCGAGGAGGTAGAAATCGAACACCTCCCGTGCGATGGGAGCGGCCGTGCCGCTGCCGCTGCCGCCGTTCTCGACCAGGAGCGCCATCGCGAGCCTGGGATCGTCGGCCGGCGCGAAGGCGATGAAGACGGCATGGTCGCGATGCTCCTCGCGCAGGCGCGAGGCGTCGTACCGGGCGTCCTGCTTGATGGCCACCACCTGCACGGTGCCGGTCTTTCCCGCGATCGCGTACGCGGCGCCGGCGCCCGCCTTGACCGCCGTGCCCCCGGGGCTCGTGACACCGACCATCGCCGAGCGCACCAGCTCCAGGTGCTCGGGCCTGATCGCGATCTTCTCCCCGAGCACCGGGTCCATCGGCGTGATCTCCATCGTGCGCGCGTTCTGCACGGCCTTCAGCAGCCGCGGATGCACCGGCGTGCCGCCGTTGGCGAGCGTGGCGGTCATGGCCGCGAGCTGCAGCGGCGTGGCGAGCATGTAGCCCTGGCCGATGCCGATGCTCACGGTGTCGCCGGCGTACCACTTCTGCTTGAAGCGATTCCACTTCCACGCCTGCGACGGCGCCAGCCCCGGCAGCTCGCCTTCGATGTCGATTCCCGTCTTCTCGCCCAGCCCGAACCTGGAGAGGTAATCGTGGATGGCGTCGATGCCCAGGTCGACGGCGAGCTGGTAGTAGTACGTGTCGCAGGAGACCACGAGCGAGCGGTGCAGGTTCACGTGGCCGTGGCCCTCCTTCTTCCAGTCGCGCCAGCGGTGCGTGACCCCGGCGAGCGAGAAGTAGCCGGGGTCGGAGATGGTGAAATCGGGCGTGCGCTTGCGGTATTCGAGGGCCGCCAGGGCCATGAACGGCTTTATCGTCGAGCCGGGCGGATACTGCCCGCGCAGCGCCCGGTTGTTGAGCGGCCGCGCCGGGGAGTTGTTGAGCGCGTCCCAGTTCTGGGGATCGATGCCGTCGACGAAGAGGTTCGGGTCGAACCCCGGGCGCGACACCAGCGCCAGCACGTCCCCGGTCCTGGGGTCGAGCGCCACGAGCGCGCCACGGTACTCCTGGAACGCCGCCTCGGCCACCTTCTGCAGCTCGAGGTCGAGGGTCACGATGAGGTTGTTGCCGGAGGCGGGCTCGCTGCGCGAGAGCGCGCGGATGGCGCGGCCGCCCGCGTCGATCTCGACACGCTCGGAACCCGTCACCCCGTGCAGCTCGCGCTCGTAGGCCCCTTCGACGCCGAGCTTGCCGATGTGGTCGGTGCCCTTGTAGTTGGTCGCGAGGCCCGCGGCCTCGATGCGCTTCAGGTCGGCGTCGTTGATCCGGCCGATGTAGCCGATCGCGTGCGAGGCGATCTCGCCCTGGGGATAGGAACGGAAGAGGCGCGCCTTGATCTCGAAGCCCGGGAAGCGGAAGCGGTTCACCGCGAAGCGCGCGACCTCTTCCTCGGTAAGGCGCGTGCGGATCGGCAGGCTCTCGAAGTTCTTGCTCTCCTCCTGCAGCTTCTTGAAGCGGCGGCGGTCGCGCGGCGAGACCTCGATCACCGTGTCCAGCTCGTCGATGGCGCGCTCGAGGTCCGCCACCTTCGAGGGCGTGACTTCGAGCGTGTAGGCCGAGTAGTTCGCCGCGAGGACCTGGCCGTTGCGGTCGAGGATGAGGCCGCGATTGGGCACGACGGGAACGACGGAGATGCGGTTGGCTTCCGCGAGGGTGTGGTAGTACTCCTGCTGGATGACCTGAAGCCAGGTGAAGCGCGCCAGCAGGATGCCGAAGCCCACGAGGATCCCCAGGGCGGCGAGCATCAACCGCGAGCGGAAGACGGTGAGCTCGCGCTGCTGGTCGCGCAGCGTCTGTCCCAGGGCGATGCTCATACCGCGCTTCGCTCCCACCGCCGGCGCGCGGCGCTCGAATACAGCAGCCACGTGACCGGCGCCCACAGCAGCGCCGTGATCGCGGGCGATACCAGGTAGGCGAAGCCGGGGAAGTCGGCCCCCAGGAGCAAGTTGAGCGAGAGCGTGACGAGCCTCGCGCAGACCGTGAGCCCGAGGACGTGCAGCGTCTGCTCGGGCAGCTTGAAGGAGAGGATGCGCAGGCGCAGCACTTGCGCGCCGTATACCGCCGCCACGTAGGCGAGCGCATGCTGGCCGAGCAGCATCGAGTCGCTCACGTCCATGAGCAGGCCCAGCAGGAAGGCGACCCCCTGGCCGATCGCGCGCGGCTCGTGCACGGTCCAGAAGACCAGCACGATCAGCACGAAGTCCGGGCGCGCGAGCAGCCACTGTCCCGACCACGGCAGCACGGCGAGCAGGTACGCGCAGGCGATCGAGATGAAGATGAGCCCGGCGCTCGCCGGGAGCTTCATCACGTCGCGCGCGACGGGCGTGAGGTCAGCGGGGCGCATTGGGCTTCACGGCGTCGCGGCGTGCCTTGCCCGCGCCCTTGGAAGGTTTCTTCTCCTCGGCGCGCGCCTCGGGGCGCGGGGGCGCGCCGCTCGGCAGCGGCAGGAGCATCACGTAGCGGTAGTTCTCTACGCCGGCCGCGGGGCGCGCGGCGATCCTGGCGAAGACACGCGCGGGGTTCTTCTCCACGTTCGTGACCTGTGCCACGACCAGGCCGGGCGGATAGGTCTGGTCGATGCCGGAGGTGACGAAGACGTCGCCCACCTGCACGTCGGCCGAAACCGGCATGAACGGGACGTCGATCGAGCCGTCCTTGCCGGAGCCCACGGCCACCGCACGCAGGCCGTTGCGCACCAGCATCACGGGGACCGACTGGTCCTTCTCGGTCACGAGGGTGACTTCCGCGGCGAACGTGCCCACCGTCGTCACCTGTCCCACGACGCCGGTGCCGTCGATCACGGGCATGCCGGCCACGACCCCTTCCATCGCGCCCTTGTCGACGACGAGCTTGCGCGTGAAGGGGTTGCGCGCGGTGTAGAGCACTTCGCCCAGGATGCCGCCCTCGTAGCGCGAGCGCGCGGCCGCGAGCGAGCGCAGCTTGTCCTGCTCGATGCGCATGAGCCTGAGCTCCTGCGCGGCGGCCGCATTGTCCAGCACCTTGGCGCGCAGCTCCTCGTTCTCGCGCACCAGCCGCTCCTGCAGCGTGAAGTACTCCGAGAGCCGGCCGAGCGCCTGCACCGGCATGGCGGCGGCCTGCTGCAAGGGGTGTGCGAGCACCGAAAGCGTGAGGCGCACGCGGTCCAGCGCCTGGAACCGGTGGTCCGCGATCATGAGCGCGATGGCGGCGAGGGTGAAGAACGTGAGCCGCGCGAGGGGTGACGGCCCCCGATGAAAGAACGGAGGGGGCTCTCGGATCACGGCTTAGTCGTTGGTGAAAACGGTGCCCAGCTTGTCCATCTCTTCCAGCGCGCGGCCCGAGCCGCGCACGACGCACGTGAGCGGGTCGTCGGCGACGATGACCGGAAGCCCCGTTTCCTCCATCAGCAGGCGGTCGAGCTCGCGCAGCAGCGCCCCGCCGCCGGTGAGCACCATGCCCTTCTCGGCGATGTCGGCGCCGAGCTCGGGCGGCGTCTGCTCGAGCGCGCTCTTCACGGCCGAGACGATGGAGTTCAGCGGATCGGTGAGGGCCTCGAGGATCTCGTTGGACGAGATCGTGAAGGAACGCGGGATGCCCTCGGCGAGGTTGCGGCCCTTCACTTCCATCTCGCGCACCTCGCTGCCCGGGAAAGCCGAACCGATATGCTTCTTGATCTGCTCGGCGGTGGACTCGCCGATCAGCATGCCGTAGTTGCGGCGGATGTAGTTGATGATCGACTCGTCGAACTTGTCGCCGCCCACGCGCACCGAGGCCGAATACACGATGCCGCCCAGCGAGATCACGCCCACTTCCGTGGTGCCGCCACCGATGTCCACGACCATCGAGCCCGTGGCGTCGGCGATCGGGAGGTCGGCTCCGATCGCGGCGGCCATCGGCTCCTCGATGAGGAAGACCTGGGAAGCCCCCGCGCCCAGCGCGCTTTCCTTGATCGCGCGGCGCTCGACCTGCGTGGATCCGTAGGGCACGCAGATCACTATGCGCGGGCTCGGCCGGAACCACTGGTTGTCGTGGATCTTCTTGATGAAGTACTTGAGCATCTGCTCGGTGATCGTGAAGTCGGCGATCACCCCGTCCTTCATCGGGCGGATGGCGGTGATGTTGCCCGGCGTGCGCCCCAGCATCTGCTTTGCGGCAAGGCCCACCGCCTGGATCGTCTTCTTGCCGTTGGGCCCGCCCTCCTGTCGTATGGCGACGACAGACGGCTCGTCCAGGAC